>JALWGP010000171.1 GCA_027038775.1 Sedimenticola sp.
GTCGAGGGCCTGGAAAAGCACTACCACCGCAAGCCGGTGGTGGACGGTGTCTCGCTGCACGTGGACGAGGGCGAGGTGGTGGGGCTGCTGGGCCCCAACGGCGCCGGCAAGACCACCTGTTTCTACATGATCATGGGGCTCGTCTCCGCCGATGCAGGCAGCATCGTCCTCGGCGGGCGCGACCTGACCCAGAAGCCGATGCACATCCGTGCCCGCAACGGACTGGGCTACCTGGCGCAGGAACCCTCGGTCTTCCGCCACCTCGACGTCGAGGACAACATCCTGGCGGTGCTCGAGATCCGCGGCGGGATGAACCGGGCCGCCCGCCTCGAGCGGTGCGAGGCGCTGCTGCACGAATTCGGCATTGAACACCTGAGGAAGAAGCCGGCCATCAGCCTCTCCGGCGGCGAACGCCGCCGGCTCGAGATCGCCAGGGCGCTGGCCACCGAGCCACGCATCATCCTGCTCGACGAACCCTTCGCCGGCGTGGATCCCATCTCCGTGGGAGAGATCCAGCAGGCGGTGGCACGACTCGCCGCCCGGGAGATCGCAGTACTCATCACCGACCACAACGTGCGCGAAACCCTCGGAATCTGCGAGCGCGCCTACATCCTGGCAGACGGCGCGGTGCTCGCCCAGGGAACCCCGGACGAGATCCTCGCCAACCCCGAGGTGCGCAGCAGGTATCTCGGCACCCATTTCCGGCTGTGATGCCCGCCCCGGCCAATACCCTATCCATGTCGCGGGAATGGGTTCCGAAGCGGGTGGCAGGCAGCGGATCGCGGACCTGGATCACGGTTGTGGCAACGGTGGCGAAGGAGAATGCCCTTCGGGCAGGGCTTTTATGACCTGGATCAACAGTGACCATTTCTGTTGGCCTGCCGGCATGGGCTAAACTATTCTCCAAGGACCATCGGCTACCGAAGGAACACCGTCCCCCTGATGAAACCCTCCATACAGCTCCGCCTGGGCCAGCATCTGACGATGACCCCGCAACTGCAGCAGGCCATCCGGTTGCTGCAGCTCTCCACCCTGGAGCTCTCCCAGGAGATTCAGCAGGCGCTCGAGTCCAACCTCATGCTGGAACTGGAGGAGGGGCAGGAGCAGCTCCCCGTCAACGGCGAGGAGTCGCTGGAGGCACTCGAGGCCGGGCAAGAGAACGCAGCTTCCCAGGAGGGCGAGATTCCGACGGAGAACGAGACCATCCCCGACGAACTTCCGGTGGATGCCAACTGGGAGGACCAGTACGACATCCCCATCGTGCGCACCCAGGTCGGCGGCGAGGAGCAGCCGGACTTTCTCGCCCGCGAGAGCCGCGACGAAACCCTGCAGGACTACCTGCACTGGCAGCTCAACCTCACCCCCTTCAGCGACGAGGACCGCGAGATCGCCGCCACCATCATCGACGCGGTGAATCCCGACGGCTACCTGGAGCTCTCCGTGGAGGAGATCGTCGCCAGCCTGGACGACGAGGAGATCGGCGAGGAGGAGGTGCTCACCGTCCTGCACCGCATACAGCGTTTCGATCCGCCAGGCGTGGCCGCCCGTTCGCCCCAGGAGTGCCTGATGCTGCAGCTGGAGCAGCTGGCGCCGGACACACCGCTGCGGGACAAGGCGTTGGAGCTCCTGCGCGACCACTTCGAACTGCTGGCCGGCGGCAACAAGACAAAGCTGTGTCGCAACCTGAAGCTCGACGACGCACAGCTGGAGGAGGTGCTGGCACTGGTACGCTCCCTCAACCCGCGGCCCGGCGCCAGCATCTCGCCGTCCCAGAACGGCTATGTACAGCCTGATGTCTTCGTGCAGAAGAAAGGGAACCGGTGGGTGGTCTCCCTCAATCCCGAGTGCACGCCGAAACTGCGCGTGAACCCGGTCTACGCCGCGCTGATCCGGCGCGCCGACAACAGCAGCGACAACCTGACCCTGAAGGACCACCTGCAGGAGGCACGCTGGTTCCTCAAGAGCCTGCAGAGCCGCAACGAGACCCTGCTGCGGGTGGCCACCAAGATCGTGGAGATTCAACAGGAGTTCTTCGAGCGGGGGGAGGAGGCGATGAAGCCGCTCATCCTCAAGGACATCGCCGAGGCGCTGGACCTGCACGAGTCCACCATCTCCCGGGTCACCTCCAACAAGTACATGCACACACCCAGGGGTGTACTGGAGTTCAAGTACTTTTTCTCCAGCCACCTCTCCACCAGCAGCGGCACCGACGCCTCGGCCACTGCCATCCGGGCGCGGATCAAGAAGCTGATTCTGGCCGAGGATCCCCGCAAGCCCCTGTCGGACAACAAGATCGCCACCCTGCTTTCCCAGGAGGGTATCAAGGTGGCCAGGCGCACCGTCGCCAAATACCGGGAGGCGATGGCGATTCCGCCATCCAATGAACGCAAACGTCTCGTCTAACAGAAGGAGAACATCATGCAATTGAGCGTAACCGGTCATCACATCGAACTCACCGACGCCCTGCGCAAGTACGCGGAAGAGAAGATCAAGCGCATCGAGCGCCACTTCGACCACGTGACCAACGTACACGTCATCCTCAGCGTGGAACGCCACCAGCAGAAGGCAGAGGCAACGGTGCATGTGAGTGGTGCCGACGTGTTCGCCTATGCCATCGAGGACGACATGTATGCCGCCATCGATGCCCTGGTGGACAAGCTCGACCGGCAGATCATCAAGCACAAGGAGAAGATCCAGAAGCGGGCGCGCGGCAACGGCGCCAAGGCCGCAGTGGCCGGCATGCCCGAGTAGGCAGAAGGGGCCGGACCAGGAGAGACGACATGCAGCACATCACAAACCCGAAAGGAAACGGTGCAACACCGCCCTTCAGAGTCACCCGCCCCGGCCGACGGAAGAAGCAGAAGCCGTTTGCGATGGCACCGGTGGGCTGAGCCATCGGCACGGCCTCTTTCCAATTCCCTTGACTCCTGGTCCGGCCATGCTTCCAGAAGAACTCATAAAAGAAGAGCAGATCAGCCTGGATGACCACGCAACCAGCAAGAAGAAGGTGCTGGAACGTCTCGCCGTCCTCCTCGCCACGGAAGGAAAGCCCCCCGGCAGCGAACAGATCTACGAGAAGCTGCTGGAACGCGAACGCCTGGGGAGCACCGGCATGAGCCATGGCGTGGCGCTTCCCCACGCCCGCATCCAGGGGCTCAGGCACCCCCGGGGCGCCTTCCTGAGGCTGGACGAGGCCATCGACTTCGACGCCCTCGACGACGGCCCGGTGGACCTGGTGTTCGGCCTCCTGGTGCCGGGGGATGCCACGGAGGCGCATCTGGCACTACTCGCGGAGCTGGCCCGCCTCTTCACCGACCCGCATCTGTGCAGCCGCATCCGCCAGGCCCGCACCGCCGCGGAGGTCCTGCACCTTCTCTACCCCCACCCCCTGCCCGATGCGGCGTCAAGTCACAGTTAGGGACCTGCTGGACGCCCTGCGCGAACGGCTGAAACTGCAGACCATCGCCGGGGAAGAGGGGCTCAACCGCGTCATCTTCGATACCGCCAAGGCCAGGGCGGGCCACATCATCGCCGGTCCGCTCAACTACATCCACCCCACACCGGTACAGATCATCGGCCCGCTGGAGAAGAAGTACCTGACCACCCTCTCCAGCGAGGAGCTGCGCCAGGCGCTGGAGCGCCTCTTCGCCGCCTCGCCCGCCGCCATCCTGGTCACCAACCGGCAGAAGCCCCTGCCGCTGCTCCTGGAGAAGGCGCAGGAGAGCGGCACACCGCTGCTCACCTCGTCCCTCTCCGACAGCGTGGTGCTGGACAACCTGCAGTACTACGCCGCCCGCTTCCTCGCCGCCAAGTCGACGC
>JALWGP010000172.1 GCA_027038775.1 Sedimenticola sp.
TCTTCATGGCGTCGATCACTGTCCAGGCCGCTTCCCTGCCACCCTCCACCTCGAAGGCGAGCATGCCGCCCGGCAGGTCCATCTGGCGCGCCGCCAGGTCGGCCTGGGGATGGCTGGGCAGGCCGGGATAGTGGACCCGCTCCACCTTGGGGTGGTTCTCCAGCCAGTTGGCCAGCAGATCGGCGTTGTGGGAGTGGGCCTTCATGCGCAGGGCCAGGGTCTCCAGGCCGTGGAGGAAGACCCAGGCGTTGAAGGGGCTCATGCTGGGACCGGCGGTGCGCAGCACGCCGAACACCTCCTCGCCCACCCGTTTTTCGTCGCCCACCACGGCACCGCCCATGCAGCGTCCCTGGCCGTCGATGTACTTGGTGGCCGAGTGGATGACGATATCGGCGCCCAGCTCCAGGGGGCGCTGCAGGATGGGGGTGCAGAAGCAGTTGTCCACCACCAGCAGGCAGTCGTGGGCATGGGCCAGGTCGGCCAGGGCGCGGATATCACCCAGCTCCATGAGCGGGTTGGAAGGGGTTTCGACGAAGAGCAGCCTCGTCTGCGGCCGGATGGCCCGCTCCCACGCCTCCAGGTCGGACAGCGGCACGTAGCTGGTCTCGATGCCGAAACGCCCCAGGTACTTGTCGAACAGGATCACAGTGCTGCCGAAGATGCTGCGCGAGCTCACCAGGTGGTCCCCCGCCTGCAGCAGCCCCAGGCAGGTGGCGAGAATGGCGGACATGCCGGTGGCGGTGGCCACGCAGCGCGCTCCGCCCTCCAGCGCCGCCAGCCGCTCCTCGAAGGTGCGCACCGTGGGGTTGGTGAAGCGGGAGTAGATGTTGCCCGGCTCGTCGCCGGAGAAGCGCGCCGCCGCCTGCGCCGCGCTCTCGTAGACATAGCTGGAGGTGGTGAAGATGGGGGGCGAGTGCTCGCCCTCGGGCGTCCTGTGGTGACCCAGGCGGATGGACCTGGTGGCTGCTCTCCACTCCTCTTCGATACTCATTTCAGGCTCCGTTGTGCAGGTCGATGACGTCCACCTTTTCCGCCTCCCTGACCTTCTTGGCATCATCGTTGCGGCAGCTCTCCAGCGCCCTCAGGTACTCCTCGGTGACCCCGCCGGTGACATACTCTCCATTGAACACCGAGGTATCGAACCTGTCCACCTCCACCTTGCCCTTCTTCTGCACCGCGTCGATGAGGTCCTCCAGCTCCTGGTAGATAAGCCGGTCGGCACCGATGAGCTCGCACACCTCCGCCTCGGTGCGACCGTGGGCCACCAGTTCGGAAGCGGCGGGCATGTCGATGCCGTAGACGTTGGGATAGCGCACCGGCGGAGCGGCGGAGGCGAAGTAGACCTTGCGCGCGCCGGCATCGCGCGCCATCTGCACGATCTGCTTGGAGGTGGTGCCGCGCACGATGGAATCGTCCACCAGCAGCACGTTCTTGTCGCGGAACTCCACGTCGATGGGGTTGAGCTTGCGTCGCACCGACTTCTTGCGCACCGTCTGCCCCGGCATGATGAAGGTGCGGCCGATGTAGCGGTTCTTGATAAAGCCCTCGGTGTAGGGCACGCCCAGCTTGTTGGCCAGGCTCAGCGCCGCGGTGCGGCTGGTGTCGGGAATGGGAATCACCACGTCGATGTCGTGCTCCGGCCACTCGCGCAGGATCTTGCGCGCCAGCTTCTTGCCCATGCGCTGGCGCGCCTTGTGCACGAAGATGTCGTCGATGATGGTGTCGGGCCGGGCGAAGTAAACGAACTCGAAGATGCAGGGGGAGCGCACCGGGTTCTCGGCGCACTGGCGGGAGAAAAACCGCCCCTCGCGGGTGAAGATGATGCACTCGCCCGGCTCCACGTCCCGGATCAGGGTGAAGCCCAGGGTGTCCAGCGCCACGCTCTCGGAGGCAACCATGAACTCCTTGCCCTGGGGCGTCTCGCGCTCACCGAAGACCACGGGGCGGATGCCGTGGGGGTCACGGAAGGCGATGACGCCGTAGCCCGGGATCATGGCCACCGCCGCGTAGCCCCCCTTGCAGCGCTCGTGCACGGTGCGCACAGCACGGAAGATGTCCTCCTCGGTGAGCTTGAGGTGGGGCGGCCAGGTGCTGAGGCCGTGGGCGAAGATGTTGAGCAGGATCTCCGAGTCGGAGTCGGTGTTGATGTGGCGCAGGTCCTCGCGGAAGAGGTCCCGCTTGAGCTCCTCGGCGTTGATCAGGTTGCCGTTGTGGGCCAGCACGATGCCGTAGGGCGAGTTGACGTAGAAAGGCTGGGCCTCGGCGGACGACGAGCAGCCGGCAGTGGGATAGCGCACGTGCCCCACCCCCATGTTGCCGCGCAGGCGCAGCATGTGCTCCTGGTCGAAGACATCGCTGACCAGGCCGTTGCTCTTGCGCAGGTGGAGCCTCCCGTTCTCGCAGGTGACGATGCCCGCCGCGTCCTGTCCCCGGTGCTGCAGCACCAGCAGGGCGTCGTAGAGCGACTGGTTGACCGGCTCACGGCCGACGATTCCGACGATACCGCACATCTTCGAATGTCCTCACACGAGAAACTGGAACTTGTCTGCCACCTCGGGCGGCAGCATCTCCTTCAGCCACAGGGCCAGCTCTTCGAAAAAGGGAATGAGCTTCGACGCCTGCCACCAGGGGTCACCCGGCAGCGGCGTGAGCCCGGCCAGCAGCACCAGTACCGCCACCACCAGCACGCCGCGCGCGGCGCCGAAGATCATGCCGACGAAGCGGTCGCTGCCACTGAGCCCGGTCTTCTGTACCAGGCGGATGAGAAGATAGTTGGCCAGGCCGCCCACCACCAGGGAGGCCACCATCAACCCGGCGAAGGCCAGGCCCAGGCGCACCGAGGGGGTGGAGATCGCCGGCTCCAGGAAGCCAGAAAACTGGCGAAAGAAGGTCCAGCTCACCCAGAAGGCCAGGATCCAGACCGCCAGCGAAAAGGCCTCGCGCACGAAGCCCCGCACCAGGCCGATGGCGGTGGAGACCAGGACCACCACGATGATGGCCACGTCGGCCCAGTTGAACTGGGCCTCAACCACGACTCCTGCCTCCGCGTACCTTCATGGGTAGCGCACCACCTGACCCTTGCTGCCGGTGATCTTTTCGATCAGCTTCAGGTGCCGCTCGGCGTTCTTCTTCGACACCTCGGGCCCCACCTGCACCCGGTAGTAACGCTTGCCGTTCACCGTCACGGGCCGGGGATCCATGGTGTCCAGGCCCGCCTTGCGCAGCTTCTTCACCAGCTTCACGGCGTTCTCACGACTGCTCAGGCTGGCCACCCGAACCACCCAGCCCGAAGGCGTGGCGGGGGCAGATTTCCTGGCGGGAGCCGGTTTCCGGGCAGGGGCCGGTTTCTTCGAGGCCTGGCCGGCCACCTCGTCGGGTGCGGAAGCCTTGGCGGGCACGGTCGCCACCGGCTGCCGCGCCGCGTTCGGGACCGCCCCGGACTTCTCTCCTGCCGCGCCCGAAGCGGCCTGCGGCGGGGTCTCCTGGAGCAGGGTGGCATCGAACCGGCGCGGCGGCTCCTCGGGCAGGGGGTTCATGGGACGCGGCTTCAGGGAGTCCGGCTGGTGCTCCAGCAGCATGGGCAGGAAGATGATGGCCAGAGCAACCAGCACGGTGGCGCCGACGAGACGGCGCTTCAACTGTTCGTCCACAGGTCGGTCGATCCCGAAAACATGGAAACGGGAAAATTATATCAGGGAATTCCGGCAGGGCGGTTCCGGGACAGGCCGGGGTGGACGCACCGTGATGCAGGAGCGGCGCCCCCGCCGCGAAAGTTTGAAATTCGCCCCGGGGGCGGGCCTCCCACGACCGGTG
>JALWGP010000173.1 GCA_027038775.1 Sedimenticola sp.
GGGTGTACTCGTGGGCGCAGTAGATCCGGGTCTCGGGCGGCAACGCGGCGATGCGCCTGAGGGAGTCGCTGAGCTGCTCGAAGGTGCCGCTGAAGACCCGCCCGCAGCCGCAGGCGAAGAGGGTGTCGCCACAGAAGAGCAGCCCCCCCCCGAACCAGGCCAGGTGCCCCTCGGTGTGGCCGGGCACCTCCATCACCCGGAAACGGGTGTCGAGCGCCTCCAGCTCCAGCGTATCGCCCTCGCCCAGCCGCGAGTCCAGGGTGGCGACGGGTTCGTGGGCCGGCCCGTGCGCCCGGGCCCCCGGCCAGCGCGCCTTGAGCCCGCGAATGCCGCCGGTGTGGTCACCATGCTTGTGGGTGACGAGGATGTCGGTGAGCTGCAGCCCCTCCTGCTCCAGGTGTTCGATCACCGGCTCCTCGTCGCCGGGATCCACCACGGCGCAGGCGTCGCTTCCTGCCCGCCGCAGAAGCCAGATGTAGTTGTCCTCGAAGGCGGGTATGGGCGTGATCTGGAGCATGGTCACTTTCCGTAGAGGGTTTCGGGATCGATGAGCACCTCGTCGGTGACCACCACGCGGTCACCCTCCACCTTGCTGAAGAAGCAGCCGCGCCGACCGGTGTGACAGGCGGGTCCGGTCTGGTCCACCTGCAGGAGAATAGTGTCGCCGTCGCAGTCGAAGCGCAGCTCCTTCAGCCGCTGCATCTGCCCCGAGGACTCCCCCTTGCGCCAGAGCTGCTGCCGGGAGCGGGAGAAGTAGCAGACGCGACCGGTGGCCAGGGTCTCCTCCAGCGCCTGCCGGTTCATCCAGGCCATCATCAGCACCTCGCCGCTGTCGTACTGCTGGGCGATGGCCGGCAGCAGCCCATCGGCGTTCCAGGGCAGCGCCTCCAGTACCTCCTCTAGGGGCAGGCCCTCCCCCACCTTCATGCGTTCCAGCGATTTCCAGACGTTCATGGATCCCGTGCGAACCGTTCGACCTTGCGTCCATTATCGCAGATCCGCCTGCGGGCGCGGGCGGAACGCGGGTATATAATCTCCCCATGCGCATATTCCGTATCACCTTCTACAACCAGGGCAAGGTCTACCAGCTGCACGCGGAAGAGGTCTTCCAGGGGGAACTCCACGGCTTCGTGGAGGTCCATGGTCTGCTCTTCGACGAGCACACCTCGGTGGTCATCGACCCCTCCGAGGAGCGGCTCAAGGACGAGTTCGCCAACACCCGCCGCATCCTGATCCCCATGCACGCCGTGATCCGCATCGACGAAGTGGAGAAGAGAGGCCAGAACATGATCTTCGACGTGGGCGACCAGAGCAATGTCACCCCCTTCCCCGGCTTCGGCCCCGGGCCCAAGAAGTAGCACCATGCCCAGCACCTCGTTGCAGCAACGCATCCTGCGCCAGCGCACCCTGCTGCACAACATGCTGCTCGACCCCATGCGCCGGGCGGCGAAACGGTGCGCCCGGGTGTGGGACGACAAGGCACTGCTCGATACCGCGCTGATGAAGAGCATCAAGCAGATCCCCTACTGCACCTACCTCTACGCCACCAACCTCGACGGCATCCAGGTCAGCGCCAACGCCTCCCAGACCGGCCTCATCGAGGCGGACTTCGGCCGCGACCGCTCACAGCGGCCCTACTTCCTGGAGCTGGATCCCAACAAGGAGATGTTCCTCTCCGAAGCCTATATCAGCCAGCGCGCCAACCGCCCTTCGGTCACCGCCCTGCAGAAGGTGCGCGTCGACGGTGAACACGTGGGTTACCTGGGCGGCGACTTCGACCTGCGCGACCTGCCCATCACCAAGGACCTCTACACCGAGCCGGGCCGCTGGCGCCAGATCAAGGGCGACCCGGCCATCCGCGCCCAGGTGTTCCAGCAGTGCCGCATCCAGAGCCGCCTGGACGACAACATCGACCTGGTGTTGCCGGTACTGGAGGAGCTGGTCACCGAGCACGGCGTCTACCAGCTGGAGATCCACTTCTCCTCCAGCCGCGCCACCGTCTGGTTCCTGGACGACCCCTACCGTTACCAGCTCATTGAGATCGACGAGCTCACCGACCCCGACATCTGCCTGGCCTACGCCCACCACCCCTACCCGAAGGATGCGCTCATCCCGCGGGAGAACATCCGCCCCATCCTGGATACCTTCCGCCAGCTGCGCTTCGCCGACGACACCATCTATCTGCGTGCCGGCTCCATCAACCTCTTCAACGGCATCGTGGGACTCAACTTCTCCTGCGACGGCTCGCACTACATTCCCCACGAGGAGTTCCTGGCCAAGGATTCGGCTTTCTGGGGAATACAGTAGGAGCGGCGCCCCCGCCGCGAATGGTTTGGTGTTCGGCCCGGGGGCGGGCCTCCTACAGGCGTGGGCACGGCGCCCTCGCCGCGAATGTCTTTTCGGGTTCAACCCGGAACGTGCCTCCTGCACGGGCAAGAGGAGGCTCGTCCAACCCGACAAATCGCCCGTTGATTCCTCCCTGCCACCGCCGCATATTGGCATCATGAACAGGAAAGCGACCATCGAAGAGAAGCTCACCACAGCCTTCTCCCCCCTGCACCTCGAGGTGGTGGACGAGAGCCACATGCACAGCGTGCCCGAGGGGGCCCAGTCCCACTTCAAGGTGACCCTGGTGACGGAAGCCTTCGCCGGCCAGCCGCTGGTGGCCCGCCACCGCCAGGTGAACCGGGCGCTGGCACAGGAGCTGGCCAGCGGCATCCACGCCCTGGCGCTGCACACCATGACGCCGGAGGAGTGGTTCGCCAAGGGCGGCAAGGCACCCGACTCCCCGCCCTGCCTCGGCGGTGGCAAGCGGGACTGAACAGGGGATTCAGGTTGGCGGAGGGGTTGGCCGGGGGCGCCTCATGGGCACCGTGAAGCTGGCGTGGTAGAATTTTTCGCCGTTGTCCTCCACAGGCCGTTCCACTCATGACCACACCACACCGACTGCTGGCCCGCGCGGAAGGCCAGGTCCACCAGAATCTCTTCACCATGGCCAGCCGGGCGCGCGAAGCACTGGAGCAGTCCATGGACGCCCTCAAGACCCAGGACGCCCACCTGGCCCAGCAGGTGGTGGAGGCCGACCTGCAACAGAACCACCTGCTGCGCATCATCGAGCGCGAATGCCTGGAGATCCTCGCCACCCTGGAACCCAAGGCGGGCGACCTGCGCGAGGTGGTGGCCAGCCTGCAGATCGCCAGTGAGCTGGAGCGCATCGCCGACCACGCCAAGGACATCGCCAAGATCGTGCTGGAGATGGACGCCTCCGACTTCTCCGGCCCCATGGACCGCATCTCGGCCATGGGCGACCTCTGCCAGACCATGCTCACCCAGGTGATGGAGGCCTACGAGAACCTGGACGCCGGGCTGGCGCGCAACGTGGCCGAACACGACTGCGAGGTGGACGAGCTGGACGAGGCCGCCTGCTCCAGCCTGATGATGACCCTGATGACGGCGCCCGACACCACCATGCACGCCACCCACCTGCTCTGGATCGCCTACCACCTCGAGCGCGTGGGCGACCGCATCACCAACATCGCCGAGCGGGTGGTCTTCATGGTAACGGCGGAGACGCCGGACCTGGGGGCATGATCGACCCGCAGAGCCTGGGCGCACTGGCCAACCTGCACGAGCTGCTCGACCAGCTGGTCCAGGACCTCCCCCCCGCCGAGACCAACCGCCGCTTCCACCCGGAGCTCCCCTCCATGGGCTGGCTGCTGGGGCGCAGCGTCTACCTCGAACTCCACTGGCTGCGGGAGAAGATCACCGGCGACGACGACCTGGCCCGCCGGGATTGGCCAGCAGGCTCAGGT
>JALWGP010000174.1 GCA_027038775.1 Sedimenticola sp.
TCGCCGGTGAGGTCGGCCAGCGTCTCGTCCAGGGTGGTGGCGTCCACGTCCAGGTCGCCCAGTTCCGACAGGTCTGCGAGCTCGGTGTGCAACTCGGTCTCGTTGAGATTCAGGCTGAGATCGTCGGCCTTGGCCACCTCCTCCGCCGACTCGTCGGGCACCTCGGGCTCGATCTGCAGGCTGGGCAGCTCCAGGTCCATGTTGCTGAAGGTCTCCAGCGACTCGCTGTCGGGATTGAGCTGGGAATCGACCTCCTCCGCCAGCGTGCTCAGGTCGAGGGACAGGTCGCTGTCCTGCTCCTCGAGGCCGCTGTCCACGGAAACGGCGCCGGCCGCGGCCGCAGCGGCGAAAAGGGGGTTCGCACGATCCAGGTCACGCCCCATGGTCTGGATGTGCTCCCACGCCTCGGGATCCTCCTTGTCCTGCCCGTCGGCGACCATCTCCTCCGCGAGCTTCCTGAATTCATCCTTCTTCTGCGTGGCGTAGTAGACCTCGAGCATCTTGTGCCGCACCGCGGCGCTGGTGTCGCCGTTCTTCATCGCTTCGCGGAGGATCTCCTCGGCCTGGCTGTACCTGCCGTAGGCGATGTACACGTCCGCCTCGGAAACGGGGTCCACCTCGGTGGTGTCCTCGTGCAGTGCCCGCAGCTCTTCCGTGGAATACTCGCTCAGGAAAGAGGTGTCGCCGATGGCACTGTCGGCCGAAGCGGCCGCCACTGCCGAGGCGCTATCGTCCTCGAGAATACTCTCCTGCTCCTCCTTGGCATCGCCCTGTGACACCGTTGCCGACGGCGGCAGTTCCTGGTCCTCGGGCTCTTTCTTCCGCCGCGCCGCGAGCAGTCCCAGCAACAACAGCAGCGCCGTACCGCCACCGGCGGCCAGTTGCCAGTTGTCCGTGAGCCACTGCCTCCAGAAAGGCACCGCTTGGGGTGCCGGAACGGGCTCGGCAGCAGGCTTGGCCGCTTCCGGCGCAGGCTCGGGAGCCGGGGCTTCGGTCTCCCCGCCAGCGGGGGACGGAGACATGGCCTCCTCGGCCACGACCGGTGCCGCCGGTTCGGCCTCCGCCGCCGAAGGCGCTTCTTCGACGGCCGGAGCAGCCTCCTGCCCGCCAGCCTCCGGCGTCCCGGAGCCCGCGGACGGAGGTTCACTCTCCGTTCCGGCAGTCGCGGCTGCCTGGGCCTGGAGCTGCGCCAGCTCCTGGTCCCTCAGCTCGAGCAGCCGCTTCATGTCCTCCAGCTGCTGTTCCAGCGTACTCATGCGCTCGCGCAGGTCCTCCGACTCCTGGCGCGCGGTGGCCGCCTGCTCCTCGACCAGCAGCAGCTTCTGTTTCAGTGCCTGCACATCGTCTTCGCCGGAAACCCCGCTCTCCGCGGCACCGGTCTCCTGCGCGGGCGCCTGCTCCACGCCGGCGATCCGCAGCCTGCCCTCCTCGGAAGCGCCCCCGGAAGGCTCGGCGGCCGCTTCACCAGGCGCCGCGGCCTCCTCGACCTCGCTTTCTGCCTTCTCCGCCTTTGCGGCAACGGCCGGCGTCCACCCCTCGGCCAGTTGCCGGAACTCGGCCACCGCCTCGCGACGCCCGATCCGTTCGATCTCGTTGATCTCCGGAACCCGGAGCACGCGCCCCTTCTTCAGGAGATTGATGTTCCCGTTGAGAAAAGCCTCCGGGTTGGCCCGGTAGAGCGCCACCATCATCTGGTGGACTGTGATCCCCGCGGGACGGATGCGGTCGGCGATCTGCCAGAGGGTCTCGTTGCGCCGCACCGGCCCGTATTCGCCGCCGGGCACCGCCGCCGCGGCCACGGGCGCTTCCACCTGCCGCACGGCACCCCCCCCGCTGGCGATCTGCTCGACCTTCGGCGCCCGCCGCCCGGTGGTGACCGGCGGGTCGAGAAGCACCGTGTATTCACGCACCAGCTTGCCCTTGGGCCAGGTGACCTGGACGAAGAAGTCGAGGAAGGGCTCGCGAATGGGGACCTCGCTGGTCACCAGGATCACGGCACGCCCATCCCTCTTGCGCAATGTCTTGAATTGGAGCCGGGAGAGGTGGAAGGGACGCTCCACCCCGGTCCGCGCGAAGACTTCGGCGGGCGCGAGCCCCACCTTCAGGGTGTCCAGCGCCCCCTTCTCCACGGAGAGCAGTTCGATCTCCCCCTTGAAATTCTCGTTGAGCGCCGAGCTGGTCCTGATCTCCCCCAGCCCCAGGGCATAGACAGACAGGGGCAGGGTGCTGCTCACCGCCAGTGAAACCGCCATCGCCAGCTTGCGGACCATAGTTCCTCCCGATCAAACCGCTTCTATTGTGGTTACCCCCGGTCCCGACAACGTGCGGGTTCGGCCGGCCGTCCGGGCCGGCGTCTCTCCCCCTCACCCGCCAAGAATCTCAGGATACTTCTGATAAACGCAAGCTAACTATAGCGCACGCAATTTTTTTTCACCAACCACCGGGGCTCCAAAGTGCGACCTGGCGCAAATGCGGAACCTTCACCGCTCGAGCAGAATGCGCAGCATCCTGCGCAGGGGTTCCGCCGCCCCCCACAGCAGCTGGTCGCCCACGGTGAAGGCGGCCAGATACTCCGGCCCCATGTTCATCTTGCGCAGCCGGCCCACGGGCACGCTCAGGGTGCCGGTGACTTTCGCCGGGGTGAGTTCCTGCATGGTGATCTCCCGCTCGTTGGGAACCACTTTCGACCACTCGTTGGCCTCGTCGAGCATGGCCTCGATCTCGTCCAGGGGTACGTCTTTCTTCAGCTTGACGGTGAGGGCCTGGGAGTGGGAGCGCATGGCGCCGATGCGCACGCAGATGCCGTCGATGGGCACGGGATGATCGCTGCGGCCGAGGATCTTGTTGGTCTCCACCTGGCCCTTCCACTCCTCTTTGCTCTGCCCGTTCTCCAGCTTCACGTCGATCCAGGGAATGAGGCTGCCGGCCAGGGGCACGCCAAAGTTCTCCACGGGGAAGTCGTCGCTGCGCATGGTCTCGGTGACCCTGCGGTCGATCTCGAGGATGGCCGAGGCGGGATCGTGGAGCAGGTCGGCCACGGCGTGGTGCAGGGTTCCCATCTGGGTGAGAAGCTCGCGCATGTTGCGCGCGCCGGCGCCCGAGGCGGCCTGGTAGGTCATGGCGCTCATCCACTCCACCAGGTCGTGCTGGAAGAGCCCGCCCAGGGCCATGAGCATGAGGCTCACGGTACAGTTGCCGCCGATATAGTCCTTCACGCCGTCGTCCAGCGCCCGGTCGATGACGCCGCGGTTCACCGGGTCGAGGACGATGATGCTGTGGTCGGCCATGCGCAGGGTGGAGGCGGCATCGATCCAGTAGCCGTTCCAGCCGGCGCTGCGCAGCGCCTCGTACACCTGCTGGGTATAGCCGCCGCCCTGGCAGGTGACGATCGCCTCCATCTGCTTCAGCTCATCGATGTCAGTGGCGTCCTTCAGCGGCGGGATCTCCCTGCCGATGTCGGGCCCCTTCTGCCCCACCTGGGAGGTGGTGAAGAAGACCGGCTCCTCGATATCGGCAAAGTCGTTCTCCTCGCGCATGCGGTCCATGAGCACCGAGCCCACCATGCCGCGCCAGCCTACGAAACCTACTTTTTTCATCATAAATTCCCGGTCGATCGTTACGGTTCATTACACCATTGCCGGAGGCGGCCTACGGCAGTTCATGGCCGACAACCGCTGGTGGTGCCTGTCGTCCACCTTCCCGGCGGGACCGCCGGGAAGGTGGACGACAGGCCGGCCTCCCTGGTGCGGGCGGCCTCCGGCGGGCGGCCGGCAGGACGCTCGAGTACGTCCATGTATCGCTCTGCCT
>JALWGP010000175.1 GCA_027038775.1 Sedimenticola sp.
GTTTGGCTTCCTGGCCGCCACCCTGGCGGTGATCCACGGCGTCTCGCGCATGCCGGTGCAGCGCTCGGCGGTGATCCTGCTGGTGGAGATCCTCATCGGCGCCCTCAGCGCCTGGTGGCTGGCCGGCGAACATCTGTCATTGCGCGAGTGGCTGGGAGGCGGCATGATCCTCCTGGCGGGGGTGATCGCCATCCGCGAAGAAAAACCGTGAGGGAGCTTTCTTGATCGAGGTCCGTGACATCCACCACGTGAGCCTGCTGGTCTCCGACACCGCCCGTGCCCTGGACTTCTACGGTGGCGTCCTGGGGTTGGCCCGGACGGAGCGCCCCGATCTGCCCTTTCCCGGCGCCTGGCTGCAGGTGGGCGACCGCCAGATCCACCTGCTGGAGCTGCCCGGCCCCGATCCCGCCGAGGGACGGCCGGAGCACGGGGGGCGCGACCGCCACCTGGCCGTGACGGTGGCGGCACTGGCCCCGCTGGTGGCGGCGCTGGAGGAGGCGGGCGTGGCCTATACCCTGAGCCGTTCGGGCCGCCGGGCCCTCTTCTGCCGCGACCCCGACGGCAACGCCCTGGAGTTCATCGAGGATGGCTGAGCGGGAAGCGTTCCGGGAGCTGGAGAACTGGGTCAACCACCAGGTGCTGGGCCAGGAGCGGCTGGTGCGCCGCCTGCTGGTGGCCCTGCTGGCCGACGGCCACCTGCTGGTGGAGGGGGTGCCGGGACTGGCCAAGACCCGCGTCATCAAGGTGCTGGCCGCCGGCATGGAGGGGGAGTTCCACCGCATCCAGTTCACCCCGGACCTGCTCCCTGCCGATCTCATCGGCACCGAGGTGTTCCACCCCGAGAGCGGCACCTTCGTCTTCCAGAAGGGCCCCATCTTCCACAACTTCGTGCTCGCCGACGAGATCAACCGGGCGCCCGCCAAGGTGCAGTCGGCGCTGCTCGAGGCCATGGCCGAGCGCCAGGTCACCGTGGGGCGCACCACCTGGAGCCTGGACGAGCTCTTCCTGGTGATGGCCACCCAGAACCCCATCGAGCAGGAGGGCACCTACCCGCTGCCCGAGGCCCAGCGCGACCGTTTCCTGCTCCACGTGCGGGTGGACTATCCCGACGTGGAGCACGAGCAGCAGATCCTCCACCTGGTGCGCGAGCAGATGCGTGCGGGGCTGAAAGAGGTTCGCCCGGACCGCTTTCACCTCTCCCGCGAGGAGATCCTGGCCGCCCGCAACCAGGTGCTCGACCTCTTCATGGCCCCCGAGCTGGAGCGCTACCTGGTGGAGCTGGTGGCCGCCAGCCGGGATCCCTCGCCCTACGACGCGGAGCTGGGGCAGCTCATCGCCTACGGCGCCAGCCCCCGCGGCAGTATCGCCCTGGACCTGGCCTCGCGCGCCCATGCCTGGCTGGCGGGCAGGGACCATGTCTCGCCCGAGGATCTCCTGGCCATCGTCCACGACGCGCTGCGTCACCGCATCCTCCTCAGCTACGACGCCGAGGCCGACGGCGTGCGCAGCGACGAGGTCGTCGACCGCCTGCTGGCGTTGGTGCCGCTTCCCTGAACCATGCCCGCCACACGGGTCACAGTCTCCGAGCTGCGTGACCTGCACCGCCAGGCACGCCGCCTGGACGCCCTGGCGGGGGGCGCCGTGGCTTCGCTCTTTCCCGGCGCCTGGCGTGCCCGCCTCCGCGGCCGCGGCATGGAGTTCGAGGAGGTGCGCCCCTATCTCTGGGGCGACGACTTCCGCACCATCGACTGGCGCGTCACCGCGCGCACCGGCGAGATGCACACCCGCCTCTACCACGAAGAGCGGGAGCGCACCCTCTGGCTGGTGTGCGACGCCGGCCCCTCCATGCAGTTTGGCACCCGCAACTGCTTCAAGTGGGTGCGGGCGGCGCAGGCGGCGGTGCTCTTCGCCTGGCTGGCGCACGATGCCGAGGATCGCGTGGGGGCCGTGGTCCACGGCGATGGCCGGCGCTGCCACCTCCTTCCCGCCGGCGGCGGAGAGGCGGGCCTGATGCGGCTCTTCCACCTGCTGGCGGCAGTGGGAGACCGTCCCGGGGAGCCCCGCAGCACCTTGGCCGATGCCGCGGCCCACCTGCGGCGGCTGGCGCGACCCGGCTCCCTGGTGCTCTTCGTGGGCGACTTCCGCACGCTGGACCGGGAAGCGGAGCGCCACCTGGCCCGGCTGGCCGGCCACGGCGAACTGGCCGCCATCCACCTCCACGACCCGCTGGAGCGGACACTGCCGCCGGCGGGCCTCTACCCGCTGGAGAACGGGGAAGGGTGCAGCGGCTGGCTGGACACCACCTCGCCGGCCCTGCGCCGGCGCTGGGAAGAGAACTTCGAGGCACGCCGCAAGGCGGTGGCGGATCGCTTCGCCCGCCTGGGCGCCCGCACCCTGCTGCTGGGCACCCACGAGCCCCTGGTGGACGGCCTCAGGGAGCAGCTGCGGTGAAGGAGGCGGCGCTCCCCCTGGCCGAACGGATCCGGGATATCCACCAGCCGGAGCCCCATTTCTGGTGGCCGCCGGCGCCCGGCTGGTGGCTGGTGGCGGTGCTGCTGCTCCTGCTGGGAGGCCTCGCCATCCTCCGCCATCGTCGGCGCACTGCCCTGCGGCGGGCCGCCCTGGCCGAGCTGCACGGCCTGCGCCGGGCGCGGCTCGACCCCAGGCGACTGGCCGTGTCGCTGGAGATGCTGCTGCGGCGCGTGGCCATGGCCCGCCTGTCGCGCAGCGAGGTGGCTACCCTCCATGGCGAAGCCTGGCTGGCCCTGCTCGACCGGCTGGGCAACACCCGGGAGTTCGGCGAAGGAGCAGGAAGGGTGCTCCTGTGCGCCCCCTGGGAGCCCTCCGCATCCTTCGATCGGGAGGCACTCCTCGACCTGGTGGAACGCTGGCTGGAGCGGGCGGCATGATCAGCCTCGTCTGGCCCTGGGCGCTGCTGCTCCTGCCCCTGCCGCTGGCGGCACGCTGGCTGCCAACCGCGCGCATGGCGGTGACGGGTGCCATCCGCGTACCCTTCTGCCGGGAACTGCTCGCCCTGGGGGCGGGGGCGGAGGGGGGTGCGCCCGCCGCCCTGCGGCGCTGGCGTGCATGGCTTCTCTGGTTCCTGCTGGTGGGAGCGCTGGCACAGCCGGTGTGGGTCGATCCCCACCGGCCGCCCCTGGCCAGCGGGCGGGACCTGCTGCTGCTCCTCGACACCTCCGGCAGCATGCGCCAGATGGACTTCGCCCGCGAGGGGAAGCGGCTCAGCCGCCTCGACCTGGTGAAGCAGAGCGCCCTGCGCTTTCTGGCCGGGAGGGAGAGCGACCGCGTGGGCCTCCTCCTCTTCGGCGGGAAACCCTACCTGCGTGCGCCGCCCACCTGGGACCACGAGGCGCTGCGTGAGCTCATCGAGGAGACACGCATCGCCCTTGCGGGCGAGTCCACCGCCATCGGCGACGCCGTGGGGCTGGGCATCCGCTACCTGCGGGCGCTGCCGGCCCGGAGCCGGGTGATGGTGCTGATCACCGACGGCGCCAACAACGAGGGGATCCTCGACCCGCGACAGGCGGCCCGGCTGGCGGCGGAGGAGGGGATCCGCATCTACACCGTGGGGATCGGCAAGCCCGAGGCGCCGGCGCCCAACCCCTGGGGGGTCTGGAGTGTTGAGGGTGCGGAGCGTTTCGAGCGGGAGGTGCTCACCGGGATGGCGGATGTCACCGGCGGCCGTTTCTTCCACGCGCTGGATGCGGGCGGGCTGGAGCGGGCTCTGGAGGCCATCGACCGGCTGGAGCCGGTGCCCGACGAAAGGCCGGTGCTGCCCCTGG
>JALWGP010000176.1 GCA_027038775.1 Sedimenticola sp.
GCCGTAGAGGCAGTAGCCCGCCTCCAGGCGGAGGGTGTCCCGGGCTCCCAGCCCCACCGGCTTGACCCTCGGGTCCGAGAGAAGCTTTTTGGCAAGCTCGAGCATGAACTGAAAGTCTTGGCAGTAAACTTCGAAGCCGTCCTCCCCGGTGTAGCCGGTGCGGGCCACGAACCAGTGACCGTCGGTGGCTGCGTGGAAGGGCTCGAGCCCGGCGGTGGCATCGCGCAGCCCTTCCGGCAGCAGGGGCAGGGCCTTCTGCCGGGCATGGGGGCCCTGCACGGCGATCATGCCCAGATCGCGGCGGGGTCGTACCTCCACCTCGAAGGGGGCGGCCTGCTTCTCCATCCAGGCCAGGTCTTTCTCCGTGGTGGCGGCGTTCACCACCACGCGGTACCAGGTGTCATCCATGCGATAGGTGATGAGGTCGTCGATGACGCCGCCTTCTTCGTTGAGCATGCAGGAGTAGAGGGCCTTACCCGGTTCCTCGAGCCGGGCCACGTCGTTGGCCAGCAGGCGGCGGAGGAAGGGTTTCGCCTCCTCGCCGCGGATGTCCACCACCGTCATGTGGCAGACGTCGAACATGCCGGCGTCGCGGCGCACGGCGTGGTGCTCCTCGATCTGTGAACCGTAGTGGATGGGCATCTCCCAGCCGCCGAAGGGCACCATGCGTGCGCCCAGGTTGCGGTGGGTCTGGTTGAGAATGGTCTTCTGCACCGGGAGCCTCCGTGTGGATCTGGATTGGCCCGCCCCTCTGTCCCGGTACCTGAGAGTTTGGATGGCCCGTGCCACCCTGCCCCGTCGGTGGGCGCCCCGCTTCGCTGGCGCCGCTCTCCAGAGTCGAGCTGTTGCCTCGGCCGGGCAGGCTCGTGGCACGGCATTGTGGGCAACGATCTTCCCGGTCCTTTTGCCTGAGCGATTCCGGGCGGAATTGCGCCTTCGGCGCCGGCTGGGCCGGTCTCTCCCGGGAAGAGGTCAGCTCGAGTGGAAGATGGTACCGACAGGTGAAGGGAAATGCTACCGGTAAAGGCCCGGGGAAATTGCCCGTGGGCGGGCCTCCTGCTGCAACCGAATCGTAGGAGCGGCGCCCCCGCCGCGAATGTTTTCGAGTTCGGCCCGTGGGCGGGCCTCCTACTCCGCACAGGGATGTGCGGCGCGAAGCGGAGGCGGTGGAAAACCGCGTTTTTCCACCGCCGAGAAGGAAACGGGCAGGGATAGCCCGTTTCCGTATCCAACAGGCAGCGGCGCCCCCGCCGCGAACTCTACGGGTGCGGAGACTCGCCCGCCACCGGCTGCGCCAAGCTCGGCAGTTCGCCCAGGGTGCCCATGGCGTTGCGCACCAGCAGCCGCTTCAGGGGCGAGAGACGGTCGGCCAGGTCCAGTCCCAGGTTGCGCGCCAGTTTCACCGGCGGAATCTCGTTGCTGAAGAGGCGCTTGAGCAGATCCATGGCGCCCTGCATGGCAATGTTCTCGCCCTTGCGCGCCCGCTCGTAGCGGCGCAAGGTCTGCTCGTGGCCCAGGGGGCGGTGCTTCTCCCGCGCCCGCACCAGCACGTCCACCAGCTCGGCCATGTCCAGCAGGCCCAGGTTCACCCCCTGCCCCGCCAGCGGGTGGATCACGTGGGCGGCATCGCCCACCAGGGCCAGGCCCGGCGCGATGTAGCGGCCGGCGTGCTGCAGCCGCAGGGGAAAGAGGCCGCGCCCGCCCTCCAGGGTCAGCCGGCCCAGGCGCGCCTCGCTGGCGCGGGTGACGGCCTCGTCGAAGGCGTCGTGCTCCAGCTCCGCCAGCCGCGCCGCCTCCTCGGGCGAGGTGGACCAGACGATGGAGAACCAGTCCCGCTCCATGGGCAGCAGCGCCAGCGGCCCCGAGGGCATGAAGCGCTGCCAGGCGGTGGCCTGGTTGCCCTCCTCGGCCTTCACGGTGCAGACCAGGGCGTGCTGGTCGTAGCTCCAGCCGTGGGTGGATATGCCGGCCAGTTCGCGCAGCTGCGAGCGGGCGCCGTCGGCGGCGATGACCAGGTCTGCCTCCAGCCGCCGCTCCTCCCCTTCCTGCTTCACCCGCAGCGCGGGCCGCCGCTCACTGGGCTCGAAGGAGAGGAGTTCGGCGCCGGTGATCACCTCCACTTCCGGCCGCTCGCGCAGCACCGCCCAGAGGGCGCACTGGATGACGCCGTTCTCGATGATGTGGCCCAGCTCCGGCTCGCACAGCTCGGCAGCGTCGAAGCGGATCTCGCCGCCGCCCGCCTCCCACACCACCATGCGCTCGTAGGGGGTGACGCGGCGGCGGACCATCTCCCGCCAGGCGCCGAGGTGGTCGAAGAGGTTCCGCGAGGCGCGGCTGATGGCGGAGACGCGGATCTCGAACCCGTCCCTCGGCCAGCTGCAGTCGGGTTCCCGCCGCTCCATCAGGCGGATGCGGAATCCGCGCTGGGCCAGGGCGCAGGCCGCCGCCGCACCCACCATGCCGCCGCCCACGATGAGGATCTCGCCGCCGCTCACAGGGGCACCCCCCGGGCCAGGCGTGGCAGGCGCCCCTCGATGCCCATGGCGGCGCGGGCCAGGCCGTGGCGCGCCGGTGGGCAGAGTTCCAGTCCCAGCAGCCCCAGGTTGCGCCCCAGGCGCAGGGACGGCCAGCGGTTGCTGAAGAGCCGCACGGGGGAGTCGGTGGCCAGGGCTACGCCGCGGCGGTCGCGGCGGCGCCACTGTTCATAGCGCCGCAGCACTGTTTCGCTCCCGGGATCCGCGCCCTTGTGCACGGCGTCGAGCACCACCTCGGCCAGGGCCGCCACGTCGCGGATGCCCAGGTTGAAGCCCTGCCCCGCCACCGGGTGCAGGGTGTGGGCGGCGTTGCCCACGAGGACGGCGCGGGGCTTCACCGAGTCGCGCACCCAGAGCTGGCTCAGGGGATAGGCGGCGCGCCGTCCCACCTTGTGGAAGCGGCCCAGGCGCCAGCCGAAGTTCTCCTGCAGGCGGGCGAGAAAGGTGACGTCGTCCCAGCCGAGCACCTCTTCCCGCTGTTCGTCGGCCACCGTCCAGACCAGGGCGCAGCGCTCGTCGCGCATGGGCAGCAGCGCCATGGGGCCGTTGCCGGTGAAGCGCTCGTAGGCCACGTTGCAGTGGGGTTTCGAAGGGGTGACGTTGGCGATGACGGCGTTCTGGTGGTACTCCCGGCGCACCGTGTCGAAGCAGAGCTGCTGGCGCACGAAGGAGTTGCCGCCGTCGGCGGCCACCAGCAGGGGGGCCGAGAGCTCGCGGCCGTCCTCCAGTCCCACGTGGGCGGCCTGCTCCTCGATGCTCAGCCAGCGCACCCGGGCCGGGGCCAGCAGATCCAGGTCGTCGAGCCCCTGAAGATGCTCCAGCAGTACCGCGCCCAGGTCGCGGGCGGTGATCACCTCGCCCAGCGCCGGCACGCCCTCCTCGGCGGCGTCCAGGTGGGTGAAGCCGAAACCGCCCTGCTCGGAGACGTGGATGTGCAGGATGGGTGCGGCGTGGGGGGCCATGGCCGGCCACAGGTCGAGGGCCTCGAAGATGCGGCGGGCGCCCCAGGCGAGGGCGATGGCGCGGTCGTCGTAGTTGGGCAGCGCCTCCACCTTCGGCTCCGCCGCCTCCACCAGCGCCAGCTTCAGGCCGTGGCCGGAGAGGGCCGCCGCCAGGGTGGCGCCGGCCATGCCGCCGCCGATGAGGATGAGGTCGTATGGGCTGTCCATGTTTTCAGTGTACGGTGGGGGGGTGGCGAGCTCAACCCGGTTGGCGTTCGGCCCGGGGCGGGCCTCCCACGGTGGTGTAGGAG
>JALWGP010000177.1 GCA_027038775.1 Sedimenticola sp.
GAATCCGGGCGTCCCGCGTAGGAGCGGCGCCCCCGCCGCGAATTTCTTGAAATTCGGCCCGGGGGCGGGCCTCCTACGGGGGGAGGAGGGTTCGGGCGCGCCGGAAAACTTCCCGGAACATCTCCGCCGTGAGGCGCTTCGTCTGGGTGTTGTAGCGGCTGCAGTGGTAGGAGTCGACGAGCCGCAGGCCGGCGAGTTCGTGTTCCGCGCCGTGGGCGAAGGGGTGGTCCTTCTGCCGGGCGCCCAGGGCGCTCACCACGGCCCGGTGGGCCACCTGCCCAAGGGCCACCACCACGCTTCCCGGCTCCAGCGCGCGCAACTCTTCCCGCAGGAAGGGGTTGCAGTTTCTCACCTCCTCCCCAATGGGCTTGTTCTGCGGCGGCAGGCACTTGACGGCATTGGTGATGCGGCAGCCGCGCAGCTCGAGGCCGTCATCGGCGTGCTCGGAAACGGGCGCGCTGGCGAAGCCGGTCTCGTACAGGGTGCGGTAGAGCAGGATGCCGGCGTGGTCGCCGGTGAAGGGGCGGCCGCTGGCGTTGGCGCCGTGCATGCCGGGCGCCAGCCCCACCACCAGCAGGCGCGCCCCGGGGTCACCGAAGGGCGGCACCGGCCGGCAGTGGTAGGCGGGATGGTCCGCCTTCACACGCGCCATGAAGTCGGCCAGCCGGCCGCACCGCCGGCACCCGATGTCGAACCAGGCGTCCCTCATCCGCCCAGTTCGATGACGCCGTGGCGCAGGGCGAAGTGGGTCAGTTCCACGTCGTTGCTCACGCCCAGCTTCTCGAATAGCCGCGTGCGGTAGGTGCTCACCGTCTTGGGGCTGAGGTAGAGGGCATCGGAGATCTCCTGGGTGGTCTTGCCCTGGGTGATCATCATCATCACCTGCATCTCGCGCGGCGAGAGCTTGGCCAGCGGCGAGGACTCCCCCTTGTTCACCAGGGCCGAGAGGCTGAGCTTCTGCGCCACGTCGGCGGAGAGGTAGTGCTCGTCGCGCATCACCCTGCGGATGGCGTCGAGCAGCTCCTCGGCGGGGCACCCCTTGGTGAGGTAGCCCACGGCGCCGGCATCCAGCAGCCTGGAGGGAAAGGGCTCGTCGTTGAGGGCGGTGAGGGCGATGACCTTGACCCCGGGTTCGGCGCGCAGGATGCGCCGGGTGGCCTCGATGCCGCCGATGCCGGGCATGTGCACGTCCATGAGCACCACGTCGGGCGGCGACTGGCGCACCTGCTCCACCGCCGCCTCACCGGTGTCGGCCTCGCCGACCACCTCCATGTCATCCTGCGTCTCCAGGATGCTCTTCATTCCCGTACGGAAGAGGGAATGGTCGTCTACCAGAAGAATGCGGATCATCGGTTCCCTCCCTGCTTCGTGGTCGATCCGGATGCGGGTACGGCGCGCTGGAAGGACCAGTCCTTGATGGCCTGGATCTGCTCCTCCATGGTGCGCGAGAGGGGCACCATGTTGACGGTCTGGCGGATCAGGTCCCTTTCGTTGAATTCCCGCCCTTCCTGCCACGCCTCCATGCGCGCCGACTTCACCGCCGCCTCGATCTCGGCGCCGCTCCACCCCTTGGTGGCGGCCGCCAGGTAACCCAGGTCGAATTTCCCGGGCTCCCCTCCCTGCAGCCGGATGTGGATGCGGAAGATCTCTTCGCGCTCGCGCCCGGTGGGCAGGTCGAGGAAGAAGAGCTGGTCGAAGCGCCCCTTTCGCATGAGCTCGGCGGGCAGCGCCTGGATGCGGTTGGCGGTGGCGGCCAGGAAGACCTCGGGCGGCTTCTCCTGCATCCAGGTGAGGAAGCTGGAGAAGATGTTGACGTTGCCGCCGCCGCCCGCCCGCTCGTCGTAGCCGAAGGCGTTCTCCAGCTCGTCGATCCAGAGCACCACGGGAGCCACCTCCTCGGCGATGCGGGTGGCATGCTCGAAGGCGTACTCGGGCGCGCCGAAGCTGCCGGACATCACCAGGCTCATGTCGAGGCGCACCAGCGGCAGCTCCCAGGCGGCGGCGATGGCCTTGGCCGCCATGCTCTTGCCGCAGCCGCTCACGCCCATGAAGAGCACACCGGAGGGCAGCGGGATGTCGGAGCGGAAGGCCGCCTCGGTGAAGAGGTCGCGGCGCAGCTCCACCCACTGCTTGAGGTTGTCCAGGCCGCCGATGTCGTCCAGCGAGCGCTGGGGCGGGTAGAAGCGCAGGCAACTCTCCTTGGCCAGCAGCTGGGCCTTCTCCTCCTGGACCTCCCTCAGTGCGCGGACAGGCTCCAGCTCCTTCACGGTGAGCAGGCGCTGCTGGAGGTGGTCCACCTCGTCGAGGGAGAGCCCCTTCATGGCCACCGCCAGGCGGCCAAGGAGGTCGTCGTCCCAGCCGGGCGCGTTCTCCTTCAGGCGACCGAGGATATCCTCCGCCGAGGGCAGCGCCAGCTCCACCAGGAAGAGCTCCTTCTTGAGCATCCCGGGCAGCCTCAGCTCGGGATGGCTGACGAAGAGCCGGGGCCCGCCCCGGCGCAGCCGGTGGTAGAGGTCACGCAGCCGCCGCACCAGTTCCGGCCGGTCGAACCAGAGGGGCAGATCCTTGAGCAGGTAGAGGTTGGCCCCGTCGTCCTGCACCACGCGCTCGAGGGCGGCCATGGGATCGTCACGTGCGCCACCGTCGTCGCTGAATCCCTCCCCCACCGACCAGCTCACCAGGTTGCCGTGGGAGATCGAGTCGGCCACCGCCTTCAGCAGGCTTTCCATGCGCGCCTCCTCCCACCCGAGCAGGTAAAAGAGCGGATAGTTGGACCTCAGCCCGCGGGTGATGCGCTCCAGCGTCTTGCGGTTGCCCGCCAGCATTCAGGCCCGCTCCCCCGCGGCCTTCACGTCCGGGCCGAGCAGGATGGCCAGCCAGCGGGTCTTCTCGTTGGCTTCGGCGGCGAACTTGCCCACCATGGTGAGGGGCACCGAGAGCAGCATACCCACCGGCCCCAGCAGCCAACCCCAGAAGACCATGGAGAGAAACACCACCAGGGTGGAGAGCCCCACCCGCTGGCCCATGTAGCGTGGCTCGATGAGGTTGCCGATGAGGGTGTTCACCCCCAGATAGAGCAGCGCCACCAGCAGCGCCGGTCCAGGGCCCAGCTGCACCACCGCCAGCAGCACCGCCGGCACCGCGGCGATGATGGAGCCGATGGTGGGAATGAAGTTGAGCAGGAAGGCAAGGAAACCCCAGAGCACGGCGAAGTCCAGACCGATGAGGCGGCAGCCGATCCAGATCAGCAGCCCGGTGGCCAGGCTCATGATGGCCTTGATGGAGGTGTACTCCTTGGTGCTCTGGATCACCTGGCCGATGCGGTCCAGGGCGCGGCGGGCCTTCTCGCTGCCCATGGCCTCGAACTTGGCCGGCAGGTTCCAGCTCTCCAGGAGCATGAAGAAGACGGTGAAGAGAATGAGAAAGACGTGGCTGAGCCCGTTGCCCAGCGCCCCCACCAGACCGTTGGCGAATCCCATCACCGCCCCCGGATCGATCACCTTGCGGATGGCGGCGTGGGAGGTGTCGATGCCGATCCCGGAGAGCCAGTCCAGCGCACCATAGACCATCTGCCGCAGCCGCTGCTGATATTCCGGCAGGTTCTCGCTGAAGGCGGTGAGGCTGTGCCCCAATAGGGCCCCCAGCAGCAGGCCCAGGGCCGCCAGCCCCAGGGAGATGATGCCGATGGCCAGCATCGGCGGCACGCCCCGCCGCTTGAGCCAGCCCATGGGCGCCGCCAGGATCACCGAGATGAACAGGGACAGCAGGAA
>JALWGP010000178.1 GCA_027038775.1 Sedimenticola sp.
TGCCGGGATCGGGCAGAAAAAAACCCGAAGCCGGCCGGCTTCGGGTTTTTTCATGCCTGGTAGGCGCGATTGGACTCGAACCAACGACCCCCACCATGTCAAGGTGGTGCTCTAACCAGCTGAGCTACGCGCCTGTTGCGTGGGGCGAACTATACACGGCACTCCTTTCCCAGGCAAGAGGATCGTCGGGCCGAGCATAAAAAAGCCGGCATCCCGCCGGCAATAACAGTACGGTGCTCCGAAGACTCACCCCGAGGAAACGGGATTCCCCGGCTCGAGTCCTGGCATGACCGTATTCTCCTCCAACTCCATCCTCTGGCGTAAACTTTTGTCTTCCCGGGAACCTGGATGGCTCCTTCTGCAGCATCCGTGACGTGCATCGACCGCGGTCATCACTCCTCCTCCTTTGAATCGACGCATGCCGTCCCTCTTCTTTGTTTTCTGGGACAACCCCCGTTTCAACCGGGTTATCCTCGATTCTAGTGCAGAAATCAAAAATTTACTTGATACAGATCAATATATTTTTCCAACCGATTGATGATTGTCATTGACGAAAAAAACCCAGCATGAAGCCGGGTTTTTACCGTCGTGGCGGGAACCGCCTCAGTGCCCGCCGCCCTTGAGCGCCGTCACCAGCCCTTCGCAGACCTCCTTGGCATCGCCGAAGATGAGGGAGCAGTTGTCCTGGTAGTAGAGCAGGTTCTCCACCCCGGAGTAACCGGGACGCATGGAGCGCTTGATGACGTAGACGTGGCGCGCCTTGCCCACCTCCAGGATGGGCATGCCGTAGATGGGGCTGGAAGGATCGCTCTTGGCCGCCGGGTTGGTGACGTCGTTGGCGCCCACCACCAAGGCCACGTCCGCGGTGGCGAACTCGGGGTTGATCTCGTCCATCTCGAAGACGTGGTCGTAGGGAATGTCGGCCTCGGCCAGCAGCACGTTCATGTGGCCCGGCATGCGCCCGGCCACGGGATGGATGGCAAACTTCACCTCCACCCCCTTCTCCTCCAGCAGCTCCATGAGCTCCTTGAGGGCATGCTGCGCCTGGGCCACGGCCATACCGTAGCCGGGCACGATGATCACCTTGTCGGCGTCCTCCATCCAGTAGATGGCGTCCTCCACCGACGCAGCTTTGACGCCCTTCTGCGCCGCCGCGGCCACGGCACTGGCCGCTTCTTCTCCTTCACCCCCGAAGCCGCCGAAGACCACGTGGAGGATGGAGCGGTTCATGGCCTTGCACATGATGTAGGAGAGAATGGCCCCGGAGAAGCCCACCAGCGCACCCACGATGATGAGCAGGTTGTTGCCGAGGGTGAAGCCGGTGGCCGCCGCCGCCCAGCCCGAGTAGCTGTTGAGCATGGAGATGATCACCGGCATGTCGGCGCCGCCGATGGGAATGATGAGGGTGAAGCCGAGCACGAAGGCCAGCACCGTCATGGCCACCAACGCCCAGAGGTTCTCGCTCATGCCGAACCAGATCGCCAGGACCACGGTCACCGCGCCGATGAGCGCGTTGAGCAGGTGCTGGCCCCGGAAGATCACCGGCGCACCGGAGATGATCCCCTGCAGCTTGCCGAAGGCGATCACGGACCCGGAGAAGGTGATGGCACCGATGACGATGCCGGCCGAGAGCTCGCCCATGAGCACGGGATTGAGCAGCCCGGCGTCGGCCTTGTTGAGGTAGGTGCCCAGCGCCACCAGCACCGCGGCCATGCCCACGAAGCTGTGCAGCGCCGCCACCAGCTGGGGCATGGCGGTCATCTGCACCCGCGCCGCCAGGATGGAGCCGATCACCGCGCCGGCGGCCACGCCGGCAATGATGAAGCCGTAGGACTGTACCTCGCCGCCGAGCAGCGTGGCGCCGATGGCGATGGCCATGCCGGCCATGCCGAAGAAGTTGCCCCGCCGCGCGGTGGCCGGGTGGGTGAGCCCCTTGAGGGCGAGGATCGAGAGAACCGCTGCGACCAGGTAGGCCAGGGCCTGGGTGTTGGACGAGATTTCCATGACCGCTCCCTATTTTTCTTCTCTTTCTTCTTGAACATGGCGAGCATGCGGTTGGTCACCAGGAATCCGCCGAAGACGTTGATGGAGGCGAGCAGCACCGCGAAGAAGCCCATGATCTCGGCGGTGGTCCCGGCCGACTCGGCGCCGGTCACCAGCAGGGCGCCCACGATGACGATGCCGGAAATGGCGTTGGTGAGGGCCACCAGCGGCGTATGCAGCGCCGGGGTGACGCCCCAGACCACGAAATAGCCCACGAAACAGGCCAGTACGAAAACATAGAGGGCAACCAGTGTGTCGGGCATGGGTTCTCTTCCTCCCGGATTCTCTTCAGTCCTGCGGCGTCATCAGGGCGGCGGCGGTGATCTCGTCTTCCGAGAGATCCTTCAGTTGCGGCCCGCCCTCCGCCTGCTCGAACATGATGGCCAGCAGGTTGGCGATGTTGTTGGCGTAGAAGGTGCTGGCGTCACCGGCCATCATGGAGGGGTAGTTGGTGTGCCCCACCAGGATCACGCCATGCTTGCGCACCACCTTGTCGGCCTCGGTGAGCGGGCAGTTGCCGCCATTGGCCGCCGCCAGGTCCACGATCACCGAGCCCTCGCGCATGCGCTTGACCACCGACTCGGTGACCAGCACCGGCGCCGGCCGGCAGGGAATGAGCGCCGTGGTGATGATGACGTGGGCCCGGGCCAGCTCGTCCGCCAGCAGTTCCTGCTGCCTGGCCTTGGCCTCGTCGGAGAGCTCGCGGGCGTAGCCGCCCTCGCCGCTTCCCTCTTCCCCCAGGTCGAGGTCGATGGGCTTCGCCCCCAGCGACTCGATCTGTTCGCGCGTCTCGGGACGGATGTCGTAGGCGTACACCTCGGCGCCCAGGCGCTTCGCGGTGGCAATGGCCTGGAGACCGGCCACCCCGGCGCCCAGCACCACCACGCGGGCCGGCTTCACCGAACCGGCGGAGGTCATCATCAGCGGAAAAAAACGCCCGTAGCGGGCCGCCGCCTCGATGGCCGCGCGGTAACCGGCGATGTTGCTCTGGGAGGAGAGGGCATCCATGGACTGGGCGCGCGAGATGCGCGGAATGCGTTCCATGGCCAGGGGACGGATACCCCGCTGGAACATGGCCTGGAGCACCTCGTCCTTTTCGTCGCAGGTCTCCAGGAAACCGAGATAGAGCGCCCCCTCCTTCAGCCCGGCCACCTCGTCGAGGGTGGGCTTGCGCACCTTGACCACCAGGTCGGAGGCGAGCGCCGTGGCCCGGTCCACGATCTCCACGCCGGCCGCCACGTAGTCGTCGTCGTGGTAACCCGCGTCCAGACCGGCACCGCTCTCGAGGCGCAGGGAGAATCCCTTGTTGCCGAGCTTCATGGCCACGTCGGGCGAGATGGCCACCCTCGCCTCTCCCGGCAGGGTTTCTTTGGGGATCCCGATAATCATCTGGTAGTGCTCTGAAATCCGTTGGAAAACCGAAAACGACAGCGGGGCATTATCCCACAAAATCGCCGCCCGTTGTCCAAGGCGGGGAAGCCGGCGCGACTCACAGCCGCCGGGCCCTGGCCAGCACGAGCATGGCCAGTACGAAGGCAGCCACCGGAAAGAGTGCCACGCTCACGGCCGGCAGGTCGAAGACGATCACCGCGTAATAGAACCCCTTGCTCGCCAGGTAGAAGGCGGTGCCCAGCACCGCCCCCATGAGAATGTGCTGGCTGACATTCACCCTGCGATGGCTGCCGACGACCAGGGGCACCGCCAGCAGCAACATGGCCATCAT
>JALWGP010000179.1 GCA_027038775.1 Sedimenticola sp.
GGGTTGCCCGAAAGATCGGCGAGAACTCCCATGACGAATGGAAGCTGGATCTTCTTTTCCGCGCCATAGAGTTCCACGTCATATTCGATCTGTACCCGGGGCGCCCGGTTACGGGCAATGAATTTCTGACTACTGGGTTCTGCCATGATGTTTCCTCCGAATGCTGCCTCTCTCTAACGAGACATAAAAAGCCCTCTGTTGTGGCCATAGACTGGTGGTGTCAATCCTCCTCTTCCTCCGTACCCATCAATTCCTCCACTTGGCGGGCGGCGTCCGGCACCAGGTCGCGGATGATGGCCAGGAAATCCATGTGGACCAGCCGGCGGGCACGCCGCATCAGTAGTGGCACCGGGCTGGCGGGTTCGTTGCGTTCATAGAATTCGCATATGGCGTCCAACATCCGAACGACGTCATCACGATTGCGGATGCCCTGGGGTGCCGCAACGGCGGAGACAGCAGCCTGTGCCTCGGGCACTGTGGTATCGGATGCAGATTCCGGCAACGCCCCCTCGGTCGCTTCGATAGGTGCGTCCCCACGGCGCCGGGTGAGCATTTCCTGTAACAGGCGGTCCGTCTCGTGAAGTGCCTTCACGAGACGGTCGAAGTCGGGAAGCGCGTCGGGATGAGGTGCCTTTTCCTGCAACAGCTGCTGGATGTCCGAGAGGGCCTTACGGGCGGACGTGGTCGCCTGCGCCGTCTCCTCGAGGGATTCTGGCGTGGCCTGCAGGAAGGCGGCCTCGATCAGGGACTCGGTGGGGGTTTCTGCCATGCCCTCCGGCGCCTGTCGCTTGCCGATGGCAATCTCGTGATCGCGTAGACTGAAACAGCCGATGCCGCGGGCGCAGACCAAGGGAGCATCTAGGAGAGGAGTGAGCAAGCCCGCCGAGGTGCCCAGTACGGCAAGGGTATTGAAGCGGATGGTGGGATCGAAATCGTCGTCAGGATCGAGTTGCGGGTGCAGGCAGTCCCAATAGCGTTGGAGCAGGGACCGGATCAGTTCGAGCCCAGAGGCGATTCCGGGCAAGCCATCGAGGTGGGCGCGGGCATTGGCATAATGTGTGGCTGCGCGCAGATCCTTGCTTGCTTGGAGTACTTCGACCGCAAGCGAAGCCACCTCCTTCCATTCAGGTGGCTCCGCCGGCTCGACCACGTCGCCGATCTGGCGCTCCGGCTTCCCCCGGGCCGTCTCTTCCAGCTTGATGAAACGCGAATCATACTCGAGATCCTCCCCGCAAGGCGTCTCTTCTGAGACTGGCTCGAGAAGGCTTTCCGTGTCCACAGCTCCCCCCAGATCTGGACTTTTATTAATTCGAGGATACCATTCCCACACCCAATATCAACAGTCTGCCCAAGGTCCTTGGCCCCTGAATAACTTTCCCGGTGCGTCTGCCTTTTCGGTGTTCTCCGTCTGGCAGTGACTCGGAGGTCTATGTTGTCTTTTTTACCCTGCCGGGTGGATACAAAAAATGTTAACCTGCGCACGTATTAAGGAATCGAAGCGGATGGATTGGACGATAGGTCCGGCTGTGACTGACAAGGGGAGCACTGGCAGTGTCTGAACCGGTACTGGTCTACGAAGCGGAGGGAGCGGAACAGAGCGGCCTCAAGGCCATCCTCGAATTCCTTGGGCATCCGGTGACATTGGTGTCGACACCGGAGGCGCTCGATCAATCGCTGGAGGAGGCGCCTCCGGACCTGCTGACGGTGGTTGTTGCCGGCGAGACGGACGAGGCCCGTCAGCGGGAGCTCGTCGCCCTCATCGGTGCCGCGGCGCCCGGGCTGCTGCCCATCGTCCTGTTCCGCCCGGCCGGGGAGGGGGAACCGCCGGTGCTGCTCAGCTATCCCTCCGAGTGGCCCCTGGTGCAGCTGCCCCCGAGCCATGAGCAGCTTTCCCAGGCGCTCGAACAGGCCCGTGACGGGCGCCGGGAGATGAAGCAGAAGAAAGCGGGCCGACCTTCCCACCTCTTCCGCAGCCTCATCGGCCGCAGTCCCGCCATCCAGCGCATCCGCAACGAGATCCAGCAGGCCGGGCCCACCGAGGCCAATGTGCTTATCCTCGGTGAATCGGGCACGGGGAAGGAGGTGGTGGCACGCAACATCCACTACTACTCCAAGCGGCGGGACAAGCCCTTTGTGCCGGTCAACTGCGGGGCCATTCCCAGGGATCTCCTCGAATCGGAGCTGTTCGGACATGAGAAGGGAGCCTTCACCGGGGCTCTGACGGCGCGCGAGGGGCGCTTTGCCATGGCGGCCGGCGGCACGCTCTTCCTGGACGAGATCGGCGAGATGCCGATGGAGATGCAGGTCAAACTGCTGCGGGTTCTCGAGGAGCGCACCTTCGAACGGGTGGGCGGAAACCGTACCATCCAGGCCGATGTGCGCATCGTGGCCGCCACCAACCGGGACCTGGAGGCCATGGTCCGTGAAGGCAAGTTTCGCGAGGATCTCTTCTACCGGCTGGAGGTGTTCCCCATCTACCTGCCACCGCTGCGTGAGCGCATCGAGGATCTGCCCCTGCTCATCGCCCAGCTCAACGAGCGGCTGGAGCACGAAAAGCAGTGCTCGGTGCGCCTCTCCCCGGAAGCGGTGATGACGCTCTCCCGGTACTCCTGGCCGGGCAACGTGCGTGAGCTGGCCAACCTGATGGAGCGGCTGGCCATCCAGTACCCCCACGGCCTGGTGCAGGTGCAGGACCTGCCTTCGAAATACCGCGCGGGCGTGGAGTTCGACTCCTCTCCCGTGTTGCAGGAGGAGCTGCTTGCCGAGCCCGAGTCCAACATGGCGGCCGCGGTGACGGGAAGTGCGGTACCCCAGATCCCGCCGGGCGGGCTGGACCTGAAGTCCTACATCTCGGAGATGGAGATGACCCTCATCCGACAGGCGCTGGAGGAGTCCGGCGGTGTGGTGGCGCATGCGGCGAAGCTGCTGGGGCTGAGGCGCACGACGCTTGCCGAGAAGATGCGCAAGTATGGCCTGAGCCGTTGATCAGGGCTCCTGCTCCACTTCCTGCGTGCCTTGCCGTCTGAGTACAGCCTCCTTGCACAGCACGTGACGAATGATGAGGTCGGAGTCTTCCTCGCGCATGTGCTTGAACTCCACGCCCACCCGGTAGGGGAAGGGGTCGGAGCCTGGTTCCCTCTCCTGGCGGCAGTAGACCACCCGGGCGAAGGACTCGATGCCGATGCCCGTCAGCGGCAGGAGCACGCGCAGTTTCAGGATCTTGCCCGCCTCGATTGGATCCTGCACCTGGAAGGACATGCCGCCTGCGCTGAGGTTGACCTCCTGTGACGGCAGGTTTTCCACGTTGTTGTCGGCGAGGAACAGCACCTCGGCCAGCATGTCGAGCTTGTCGTTGATGGCCTGCAGGTAATGGGCAAGGTCTTCCGACCGTTCCTTCAGCCGTGCCATCACGGGCCGCAGGGAACGGTCGATGGCGGCGAACTTCGCCTTGATGTTGAAGCTGTTGGTTTCGTTGTTGGACTCCTTGTTCTCCTGCTCCAGGTAGGCCTCCTCGTCGACAAGGTGGTAGGTGAGCACGACGTCGTCGCTGATGCGGAAGAAGCCGCGTCGCTCTCTCATTTCGTTGCAGTCGAGTTGGGCCGTGGGCCTTTCCCGGTTCATCATTCCACCTTCTTCACTGCCGGGGTAATGGGATCATGGGCAGGGGGATCGGCCTCGGTTCCCTCTCCCGCCGCCTCTGTCGTTTCTCCGTCACCGGTTGCCAGCTCGTCGGGCTGTTTCTCGATGTCCCTTCCGTAGACCAGTGTCACCTCCACGCGGCGGTTCTGGGCGCGGCCTTCGGGTGTATCGTTGGAGGCCAGGGGGCGTGTTTCTCCGTAGGCGGCGATCTGGAACCGTTTCTGGTCGATGGAGCCGTCCTTGCTCAGTTCGTGGATCACCGTCACCGCGCGCGAGGAGGAGAGTTCCCAGTTGGAGCGAAAGCGGTTGTTGTGGATGGGCACGTCGTCGGTATGGCCCGACACCACGATGGCGCCGCGCGTCGTCTTCAGCGCCTGGATCATTTTGTCGATCACCTTGCGGAAGGGTTTGATCAGCTCGGCGCTTCCGGAAGGAAAGGAACCTTTCTCCCGGATACGGATGATGATCTTGCGTCCCTGGGTCTCCACCTCGATCAGCCCCTGCTCGATCTCCTCGGCCAGGGCCAGCTTGATCTTCTCGCTCTCCTTCTCGATATCCTCCTTCTCCTCGTCGGTGGGGCTCTGGAGCTCATCGCCGAGTACGGGGAACTGGCGATAGTCATCGATGGTGGACTGCCTCACCTGGTTGAGGGGGGTGGGTTGTGTGCGGCCCGGTGAAAACTCCTGGGCGATCACGTTGACCCCCTTGGGAGGATCCTTCACCTTCACCTCGCGCTGGACGCCGAAAGCCTCCTTCATGGAGCCGGCCACCTGCTTGTACTTCTGGGCATCCATTTCGGAGAAGGAGAAGAGGAGCACGAAGAAAGCGAGCAGCAGGGACATGAGATCCGCGAAGGTCATGACCCACATGGGGATCCCTTCGGGACATTTTGCTTGCTGGCAGTCGTCGCTCATGGTTCGTTCAGCCCGGTCTCTCCGGGATCAGGCCGCCTTTTCAGCCTTGTCCGCCTTCTCACCGTCCGGCAGGTAGGTGCGCAGCATGCCTTCGATGACACGTGGGTTCATGCCTTCCTGGATGGCGGAGACGCCCTCGAGGATCATCGATTTGTTGATGCGCTCCTCCTTGCTGCGGATGGCCAGCTTGTCAGCGATGGGCAGGGCGATGGCATTGGCGATCACGGCGCCGTAGAAAGTGGTGAGCAGGGCCACCGCCATGGCGGGCCCCAGTGCCTTGGGATCGTCCATGCTGGACATCATCTGCACCAGGCCGATGAGAGTGCCGATCATGCCCATGGCAGGGGCGATGTCCCCGATCGACTTGAATATGGCCACGCCGTCCTCGTTGCGCTCGATGGTGAGGTTGATGTCCTTGGAAAGCATCTTGCGGACGAATTCGGCGTCGTGGCCGTCCACCAGCAGTTCGATCCCCTTCTTGAGGAACGGGTTCTGCACCTCCACCTGTTCCAGGCCGAGCAACCCCTCCTTGCGTGCGATATTGGCCAGCTCCACGCTCTGCTCGATGATCTCCTCGGGCTTCTGGGCCTTGTGGATGAACGCCTTCATGGCCACGTTGAAGGCGCCGAGGGTGTAGGAGAGAGGGAATTTCATCAAGGTCACCATCAGGGTGCCGCCGACGACGATCATGAGGCCGGGAATGTTGATGAACATTCCAAAGTCTCCGCCCAGCATGATGGAGACGATGATCGCCGCCATGGCGCCGAGGAAGCCGATTAGTGTGGCCAGGTCCATGTCATGAGCCTCCGGTCAGGACGGGTTTCTGTGTTCTGTTGTGGGTGGTGGAGAGCAGTGGAACGGTGTTTCCGCCTTTCTCTCTCTTTTCGTATCGACACCTGGGAGGCTTTCTTTAGAATGCATGGCGGGTCATTTCATCTCGCAGCGGTTCCTTCCCCGTTTCTTTGCTTCGTAGAGGGCCTGGTCGGCCCGTTCAAAGGCGCTTTCGGGCGTGTCGCCCTCGCGCTACTCGCTCAGGCCGCAGGAGACGGTGATGGCGACCTTCTTCTCCCGGAAGTGGAACCCGCAGTTCTCGATCCGCTGGCGCAGCTTCTCCGCCGCATTCATGGCTGCTTCCGCCGTGGTTTCCGGCATGAGGATGACGATCTCCTCTCCGCCGTAGCGGCCGATGAAATCGGTCTTCCGGGTGGCCAGGGAGAGCTCGCGGGCGATGATGCGCAGGGCCTTGTCGCCCGCCTGGTGGCCGTAGGTGTCGTTGATCCGCTTGAAGCGGTCCACGTCCACGATGACGATGGAGAGAGGTGAACCGTAGCGTTTCCAACGTTCGTACTCCTGCTCCAGCCGCTCCTCGTAGGCGAAGCGGTTGGGCAGCCCGGTGAGCGCGTCGGTGAAGGCCTGGCGCCGCTCCTCGCGGACCTGGTTGCGCAGGGTCTCCGTCTCCTCTTCCATGGCTTGGATCTTTTTCATGAGGGAAGCCATCTCCCTCTCCTTGTGCTCGATCAGCTGCTGTTCGACGGTCTGGTGCTTCTCCATGCGCTCGCGGATGGTGTCCACCCGTTCCTGCACAAGCGCCTTCAGCATGCCGAGGTCGGTGGCGTCGCGGGCCCGTGACTCCATGTCGCGGGTCTGTTCCTCGATTTCGGCATCGAGTTTCCTGCGGTTGGCGAAGACCTCATTGGTGCTGTTGTCGGTGGTTTCCAGTGCGCCCTCGATGTGGGTGAGGCGTTCGGTGAGCTGGCCGAGGAACTTCTCCAGTTCGAGCCGTTCCCGTTCCACCCGGCCGCGGATGTCCTGGATGAGCTGGTTGATCTGCTCGAGGATGTCGGGGATCCGTTCCGCTTGCAGTCCCCTGTCCACGTCTTCCTTGAGCGTTTCCAGTTGGCCCTCCAGTTCCGGGGGGGGGCAAAGGTTGCTGAGCAGTTCAAGCAGCCGGTGCTGCACGGCCTTCAGGAAGTCCCCGGAGTCAGGCTCGTTGCGGGTGCTGTTGCCGAAGAGGGAGGCGAGCAGCCCCGATTTCCTGGCCGGCCTGCCCGTGGAGCCCTCCCGGAAGGCCTCATTGAGCAAGCTGGCGCAGCGTTCAAGAACCTCCAGCGCCTGGATCTCGTCCCTGGCGGTGCGTCCCTGCTCCATGAGTTCACGCCACTCTTCCTTGAGATGGACGGGTACTTCCAGGTCCCCGAACGCCTTGGCGAGGATCTGCCCCGGTTCGCGGGCCGGCCGGTTCTCCTCGGCGCGCATAAGTGCCCGATAGAGGATCTCGGAGTAGTTCTTCAGGTCGGGCAACGAATCATGGGTGCGCAGCTCGTCCTGCAGCCGCTCCAGGACCCCATCGAGGCGATCGTCCCAACCGTGGGCGGCGAAGGTCAGGCGCAGCAGGATGTCCCGGAAGTACCGCAGGTTCTCCCCGTCGTCCGTGGTGCAGGTGACTGTCTCGGAACACGCCTTGGTATTCATGTTGCCCGGTTCCCCGAAATTCATGGCTGTGCCGGAAATTCATCTGCTGTAGATGTCGGCAAAACGTCGGGAAACTTGAGTGTGGCTTTGGAGAGGGGGCCTTGTCTGTGTACCGGTTCAGGTTTCGTGTAACCGCGAGGGGGCATGCCCCGGGCCGAACCCCGAATGTTTGCGGCGAGGGCGCCGCTCCTACGGACCGCGTTCCGCGGTGTCACCCAACCGGTAGGAGGCCCGCCCCCGGGCCGAACCCCGAATGTTCGCGGCGAGGGCGCCGCTCCTACGGACCGCGTTCCGCGGTGTCACCCAACCGGTGGGAGGCCCGCCCCCGGGCCGAACCTCGAATGTTCGCGGCGTGGGCGCCGCTCCTACGGGCCGTGTTCCGCGGTGTCACCCAACCGGTAGGAGGCCCGCCCCCGGGCCCCACCGGGAGCAGGAGAACTACCCCACCTGCTGGGTCATCAGGTCCTGCTCGTGGTGATGTTTTTCCTTGTTGCACAGCATGTCGAGGTCTGCCGCCTCGAACAGTTGCCGGCCGTTCATGCCCTTGTCGAGGATGGCCGCGCCGATGCTCACCGAGACGGGGAGGGTGCGTCCGCCGTGGGTGCAGTCCAGTTGCGAGATGGCGTTCTGCAGCCTGTTCTTGAGGATGCGAACGCCCCGCTCGTTGATGTTGGGCAGCAGCAGTACGAACTCGTCGCCGGCGAAGCGGAAGACCATGTCGGAGCGGCGCACGCTCTTTCTGAGCGCGCCCGCCACTTCCGTGAGCACCCGGTCACCGGCCAGGTGGCCGATCTCGTCGTTGATGCGCTTGAACCAGTCGACGTCGACCACCATGAGGCCCAGGGATTGGTTCTCGCGGCGCGCCCGGCTGATCTCGCGTTCCAGGTTATCCTCGAAGGAGCGGCGGTTCTTGAGGCCGGTAAGGGGGTCCCTGGAGGCGGCCCGCAGGGCCTGCTGGTAGTGGATGGCGTTGCGGATGGGCAGTATCAGGGTGCCGAGCAGTGTCTCGATCCGTTCCAGCTCTTCCTCGCTGAAGGGCCTGCGGCGGTGGAAACGGATCTTGCCCAGGTTCTCGCTGGCGACGGTCAGCTGGTATTCCGCCCGGTGGCGGGCGCTGCTGCCCTGTTCCACGGTGATATCCAGCTCTTCGTGGAGATACACCAGGTGCTGGCATGGAACGCTCTCCTTGAGGTGGCGGAAGAATATGGCCAGCAGCTGTTCGATGTTCAGGGTGCTCTGCAGCTCGAAGAGCAGCCGTATCCTGGCGGATTCTTCCCGCCGCTCCTCGAACGCCAGCTTCATCCCCGTCAGGGGGTCGTTCTTCTTGCCGCTGATGGATTCCACGGTGCTTTCCACAAGTTCGTCCTCGATGGAATGGTTTCACCAGGAAAGCAAGCGAATATCGTGCCAACTGTCGCCTGTAGGGGAAGTGGCTGGCTCAGGAGATCCGCTGTGGACAGACATGGTTACGGGAAGAAGTTCCAAATGGTTGCGGATAAGTCGTTTAAGCAAATGATAGTAATGAGAAAATATCGTCACTGGCTGAGTGCTGCCGGGATTGCCGGAGCTGCGGCGCGAGGCGGACCGAAAGGGGAGCTTCGGGATTCCTGGATGGGGGCGGAACCTGAGGGGCGCCATGAATCTGGCGTTTTCTCCTGTCGGCGGAGCGACGGGAATTTGGTCAGGCCTGGCCCAGGAGCCGGGTGGTGGTGCGGTCGCCGGTCCGTTCGCCGTCCGCGCCATAGAGCGTGTCGCCGGCGCGACCGCCGCGCAGGATCTGCAATGCCTGGCTCAGGTGGAGCTGGCCGATCTCGACGGTGGCGCTGTTGATCCGGTTCAACTGCCGGCAGCCTTCGGCGAGGGAGACCAGCCGGGACCAGAGTTCGCCCAGCCCGCTGGATGGGAAGAGGGTGTCGAGCGCCTGTGCGACTTCGCTGCTGTCCCCCTCCACCCCCAGTGTGTGAAAGAGCTCCTCCCGGCGCCTGTCCAGCGAGGCCAGTTCGGACACACGGATGGATTTGGCTTCGAGGAGCTGTTCCAGCCTTTCCGGCTCCCGCGCCAGCAGCAGCTGGGACTCTTCACGCAGCAGCGAGGCGAGGGCGTCCATGTCCGCGATCTCCTGCTCCAGCAGCCAGGAGAGCTGGGTGCGGACGGAAGGCGGAAGATTCATCGTGGTCACTTGCCGGATGTGAGCAGGTTGTCGAATTCCATCAATTTTTCCGCGATTCGCGCGGGATCGACATTGTAGGTGCCGTCCATGATGGCCTGCCTGGTCTTTTCCACGCGTTGAACGTCTACCACTGGTGTATCGTCCACAGCTACTCCCAATCGTCCCATACGGACGGCTGTTTCGGAAAAGCTCACGGTGTCCTGCACCGAAGATCTTCCATTCTCACTGTTCTGACCCACCGGTTCCCGCTCACTGGTGGGCAGGCCGTTCCTGTCCCCGGTGATTTGTGCCTGGGTGTTCGGTAAGCCATTGATGTCAATGGGCATTTATCTTCTCCTGCGGATTGCTTCAGGATCTGCCACCTGTAGTGGCGGCAGCTCGTGGCAAAACTTAAATCATTTTGTGAACCCGTTCACCTTTTTCCGTGCAGCCCGGTCAGAGATCCACGCGGACCGTGCCCGAATCGGTGACCACACCCTCCACGATGCGCCGCGACGAGAGGTTGCGCACCCGGATGCGGTCTCCCCTGGCACCGTGGGAGAGCGCTTCGCCGGGCACGCGGACCTCCAGCCCGTTGCCGCCGGCCAGCACGGTGACCCGCTGTCCCCGTTCGATCAGGCGCCGCGCCTTGAGCATGGTAGGTGTCAGCGGTTGTCCCGCGGCGAGGTTTCGCCTGAGCAGCATTCCCACCACCTCCGAAACCTCGTGGAAGTAGCCCTGGGGCAGCTTGGCCAGGTTGTATTTCGCCAGGTGCACCTTGCTGTCGTCGATGACCTCTCCCTTCGACAGGGAGACGGCGGCCACCACCACGCGGGCATAGACATTGATGGTCACGGGAACATAGAGCGTCCAGGGATTGCTGCCGCTGCACCTGACCCCCACGGTGGTGTTGCCCAGGTCCCGGGCGCCGGGCGGGGCGAAGGCTTCCAGCGGCCGGTCGCAGAGCGCCAGCCTTAGCCTGGGATCCAGGCGACCGGGAGTGATCTCCACCGGTTCCCGGTGGATGGCCGCCGCCTGCGTCCGGGCGAAACGGACGGCCGTTTCCCGGATCGAGTCGTGGTCCTGCAGCTGGCCCGCCGAGGCGGCGTGCATCAGCAGCGGCAGAACGAGTCCCAGATGGCGAATCCCCTTCAACATGCTCTTTCCTTAAACCGGAATCCTTTGTGCCCTCTTCACTGCAACTTGCGTGCCCAAAATTCCGCGCGTCGATATCGAAGCCCTTTTCCGGGTCCGGTGGAGGGCTGAGCAGAAGGAATAAAATCAGTGGCTTGAGTGTAATCCTGCTTCCGGGTGACGGAAATCCGGGGCGTAGCCGCACGGGACGCCTTGGCAGGCGAGTCGAGATTTTGTCGGATCTTGCCGGGGCGGTGCGTCAGAAAACCGTGGCCGCCGGTCTCGTTCCCTTCATTATATATGGGGACCTGCGGGCGGCAAACGTTTCCCCGGCGGCAAACTCTTGCCGCACGGGGGGCTTCGTAAAGAGGGATGATTTCCAACTAATTGAAAAACAAAGAAAAAATGTTTATGGCATGCTCCTTGCTCGATTTTTTTGCACGGAAGTCTCAAGTTGGAGCAAAAGATGCCGATCAGTTTCGATTCCGCCCTGGGCATTCACGCAAGGGCCCTGATGGTCAGGTCCCGCCGCAACGAGCTGCTCGCCTCCAACATCGCCAATGCCGACACGCCGGGTTACCAGGCGCGGGATATCGATTTCAGGGCCATTCTCGATTCGGCCGGAAGCCCTGCTGGCCTCAGGACCACCCACCAGAACCATCTGTCGCTTTCCGGGGAATCCGGCATCGCCGGTGCGGAGCTCCTCTACCGGGTTCCCAACCAGCCCTCCCTGGACGGGAACACCGTGGATCCGGACCTGGAGAAGGCGGCCTTCGCCGAGAATGCGCTGCGTTACAACGCCAGCCTCACCTTTCTCGACCGCAAGTTCAAGGGGCTGATTCTGGCCCTCAAGGGGGAATAGGAACATGGGTCTCTACAACGTCTTCAAGATCGCCGGTTCGGCACTCAGCGCACAGTCGGTGCGGTTGAACACGGTATCGAGTAACCTGGCCAACGCCAACACCGTGAGCAGCACGCCGGAGGAGGTCTACCGGGCCCGTCAGCCCGTTTTCGCCTCGGTGCTCTCTTCCGTCGATGGCGGACCCGCCTCGGTGGGGGTCCAGGTGGCCGGCATCGTCGAGAGCACGGCGGAGCCACAGCGGGAATACCAGCCCGGCAATCCGTTGGCCGATGCAAACGGCTATGTCTACAAGTCCAACGTCAACCCGGTGGAGGAGATGGCCAACATGATCTCCGCCAGCCGTTCCTACCAGAACAGTGTCGAGGTGCTCAACACCTCCAAGGAGCTGTTGCTCAAGACCCTGACGCTGGGACGCTGAAGGAGAGCTGAACCATGATCACCGAAACCGCCGCCAACAACCCGCTGGCCTTCCTCCAGCCCAAGCCGGACGAGAAGGCCCGGGAGAAGGGAAAGGACGAGATGGGCCAGTCCGACTTCATCGAGCTGATGATCGCCCAGATGAAGAACCAGGATCCCACCAAGCCGCTGGATCCCAACGAGTTCATGAGCCAGCTGGCGCAGTTCTCCACCGTCAACGGCATCCAGGAGCTGCAGAAGACCGTGGAGTCGCTGGTGGAGATGATGGCCACCGACCAGTCCATCAAGGCGGCCGGACTGGTGGGGCACGAACTGTGCAGCGC
>JALWGP010000180.1 GCA_027038775.1 Sedimenticola sp.
GCCGTAGCGGCCGCCCGCGGCGGCGGCGATGTCGTGGGCCAGCCGCCGCAGCAGCGAGTAGTCGGGATGCATCTGCGCCAGGGTGCCCAGCAGCACGAAGGGGCGCTCCGCGGACTTCAACCGGTCGGCGACAGCCTGGTGGCGCGCCTCCACCTCGACCTGCATGCCGGCGGTGTCGGCGCCCAAGGCGACGGCCACCGCCGCCAGCTCGACCACCATGCGCGAGGGCGCGCAGACGATCTTTTCCGCCAGCTCGTAGTTGAAGAGGTGATCCACCGGGTTGATGGCCATCACCGCACCGCCGGCCAGTACCGACTTGCGCAGGCGGTGGTTGAGCAGGGGCTGGTCCTTGCGCAGCCAGGAACCCACCAGCAGGGTGGCGTCCCGCGTCTCCAGCTCCTCGAAGCGCAGCCCCAGCCAGGGACGCGCGGGCGCCGGGCCGCGGAAGTCGCCCTGGCGCAGGCGATGATCGAGACTGGCCGAGCCCAGCCCTTCCAGCAGGCGGCGCACCAGGTGCATCTCCTCCAGGGTGGCACCGGGCGAGACCAGGGCGCCGAGGCGGTTCGCGTCGCTCTCTTTCAGGAGCTTGGCCACCTCGAGGAGGGCCTGCTGCCACTCCACCGGCTTCAGCTCGCCGTCCACCCGCATCATGGGCAGGAGCAGCCGGTCGTCGCTGTAGAGCCCCTGGTAGCTGAAACGGTCGCGGTCAGAGATCCAGGTCTCGTTCACCGCCTCGTTCTCGCGCGGCACCACCCGCATCACCTCACCACGGCGGGTGTGAATGTGGATATTGGAGCCCACGCCGTCGTGCCAGGCCACGCCGTCGTGCTGGGTCATCTCCCAGGCACGGGCGCGGAAGCGGAAGGGTTTCGAAGTGAGGGCGCCCACCGGGCAGAGGTCGATGACGTTGCCGGCGAGCTCCGAGGCCATGGCCTTCTCCACGTAGGTGCCGATCTCGGTGTGCTCGCCGCGGCCCACGGCGCCCAGCTCGCGCATGCCGGCGATCTCCTCGCCGAAGCGCACGCAGCGGGTGCAGTGGATGCAGCGGGTCATCTCGGTGGCCACCAGGGGGCCGATGTTCTTCTCCGGCACCACCCGCTTGGCCTCCACGAAACGGGAGACGTCGCGGCCGTAGCCCACGGAGAGGTCCTGCAGCTCGCACTCGCCGCCCTGGTCGCAGATGGGGCAGTCCAGGGGGTGGTTGATGAGCAGGAACTCCATGGTCCCCTTCTGCGCTTCGCGAGCCAGGGGCGAACAGGTCCACACCTTCATGCCATCGGTGACGGGCGTGGCGCAGGCGGGCAGCGGCTTGGGCGCGTTCTCGACCTCCACCAGGCACATGCGGCAGTTGGCGGCGATGGAGAGCTTCTTGTGGTAGCAGAAGCGGGGAATGGAGATGCCGGCGCCATCGGTGACCTCGATGAGCATCTGGCCGGGGGTGGCCTCCAGCTTCCGGCCGTCCACCTCGATGGTGATGGTCTGCTGTTCCGACATCCTCAGCGCCCCCCTACCATGCAGCTCTTGTGGTCGATGTGGTACTGGAACTCGTCCCGGAAGTGCTTGATGAAGCTGGCCACCGGCAGGGCCGCAGCGTCGCCCAGGGCGCAGATGGTGCGCCCCTGGATGCGCGCCGCCACGTCGTCCAGCAGGTCGAGGTCCTCGGGCCGCCCCTGGCCGGTCTCGATGCGGTGGATCACCCGGTGCATCCAGCCGGTCCCCTCGCGGCAGGGCGTGCACTGGCCGCAGGACTCCTCGTGGTAGAAGTAGGAGATACGGTCGAGCAGCCGCACCATGCACTGCCTGTGATCGATGACGATGACCGCGCCGGAGCCGAGCATGGAGCCGGCCTGGGCGATGCTGTCGTAGTCCATGGTGAGATCCATCATCACCTCACCGGGCAGCACGGGGGCCGAGGAGCCGCCGGGAATCACCGCCTTGAGCTCGTACCCCTCCATCATGCCGCCGGCCATCTCCAGCAGCTCGGCGAAGGGGGTGCCCATGGGAATCTCGTACACCCCCGGCTTGTTGATGTTGCCGGAGATGGAGAAGAGCTTGGAGCCGCCGCTGTTCTCCACGCCGATGTCGCGGAACCACTCGCCGCCGCGGCGCATGATGTCGGGGATGGAGGCCAGCGTCTCGGTGTTGTTGATCACCGTGGGACGGCCGTAGAGGCCAAACATGGCGGGGAACGGCGGCTTGAAGCGAGGCTGCCCCTTCTTGCCCTCGATGGACTCGAGCAGGGCCGTCTCCTCGCCGCAGATGTAGGCGCCGGCACCCAGGTGGGTGTGGATGTCGAAGCTGAAGCCGGAGCCGAGAATGTCCTCGCCCAGCAGTCCCGCTTCGCGCGCCTCGGCCAGGGCCGCCTCGAAGCGCTCGTAGGGCTCCCAGAACTCGCCGCGGATGTAGTTGTAGCCGGCGGTGGCGCCGATGGCGTAGCCGGCGATGATCATCCCCTCGATGAGGGCGTGGGGGTTGTAACGCAGGATGTCGCGGTCCTTGAAGGTGCCGGGCTCGCCCTCGTCCGAGTTGCAGACGATGTACTTGGGACCGGGCGCGCTGCGGTTGATGAAGCTCCACTTCATGCCGGTGGGGAAGCCCGCCCCGCCCCGGCCGCGCAGGCCGGAGGTCTTCACCTGCTCGATGATGGCCTGGGGATCGGTCTTGTTCTTCAGGATCCGGCGCAGCGCCTCGTAGCCCCCCTCCGACTCGTAGCTGGAGAGGAGCCAGGGGCGGTCGAGGTGGAGAGTTCTCAGGCAGACCTCATTCGCCATCGCCCGCCTCCAGGTTCTCGAGGATAGAGTCCACCAGCTCGGGGGTGAGGTTCTCGTAGTACTGCTTGCCGATCTGGAACATGGGCGCGCCGCCGCAGGCGCCCAGGCACTCCACCTCCTTGAGGGTGAACTTCCCGTCCTCGGTGGTCTCGCCCATCTTGATGCCGAGGCGCTTCTCCAGGTGCTCCACGATGCGGTCGGAGCCGCGGATCATGCAGGAGACGTTGGTGCAGACGCAGATCTTGTGCCGGCCCACCGGCTTTGTCTCGTACATGGAGTAGAAGGTGGCCACCTCGTAGACGGCGATGGGCGGCATGTCGAGGTAGTCGGCCACCTGGTCCATGAGCTCGCGGGTGAGCCAGCCGCCGTTGTGCTCCTGCACGATGCGCAGCGCCGCCATCACCGCCGACTGCTTCCACTCGGCGGGATACTTGGCCACCCAGGCGTCGATCTCGGCACGGATCTCCGGCGAGAGGAGATTCTCCTTGTCGGTGCGCTTGTCGGCGCGGCTCCAGGGTTCGCAACGAAGACTCATCAGCGGTCGATCTCCCCAAATACGATGTCCATGGTGCCGATGATGGCCACCACGTCGGCCAGCATGTGCCCCTTCGCCATCTCGTCCATGGCCGCGAGATGGGCGAAGCCGGGCGCGCGGATCTTGAGCCGGTAGGGCTTGTTGGCGCCGTCGGAGACGATGTAGCAGCCGAACTCGCCCTTGGGCGCCTCCACCGAAAAATAGACTTCCCCTTCCGGCGTGGCATAGCCCTCGGTGAAGAGCTTGAAGTGGTGGATGAGGGCCTCCATGTCGTCCTTCATCCGCGCCCGCGGCGGCGGTGCGATCTTGTGGTCGTCGATCATCACCGGGCCGGGATGGTTGCGCAACCACTCCACGCACTGGCGGATGATGCGGTTGGACTGGCGCATCTCCTCGATGCGCACCAGGTAGCGGTCGTAGCAGTCGCCGTTGGTGCCCACGGGGATGTCGAAGTC
>JALWGP010000181.1 GCA_027038775.1 Sedimenticola sp.
CGGTGGGGGTGGCCATGCCGGCCAGGATCGAACCGAGCACCGCCACGATCAGCAGCAGCGGCGGAATCAGCACCGTGACCACCCGCCGCCTCAGGGAGCGTCCGTCCTCCGCAAGATCGGGCGCCGGCGGCACCTTGTCGGGGCGGAAGAAGGCCACCAGCATCAGATAGACGAGATACATCGCCACCAGCCCCAGGCCGGGGATCACCGCGCCCACGAAGAGATCGCCCACGGAGACGGTCTTGAGATCCCACACCCCCATGTCGAGCTGGGCCTGCTGATAGGCCGAGGAGAGCACGTCGCCCAGCAGCACCAGGATGATGGAGGGCGGGATGATCTGTCCCAGGGTACCCGAGGCGCAGATGGTGCCCGCCGCCACCGCCGGGTCGTAATTGCGCTTGATCATGGTGGGCAGGGAGAGCAGCCCCATGGTCACCACGGTGGCGCCCACGATACCGGTGCTGGCCGCCAGCAGCATGCCCACCAGGGTCACCGAAATCCCCAGGCCGCCACGCATCCGGCCGAAAAGCGCCGCCATGGTGTCGAGCAGCTCCTCGGCCACCTTCGAACGCTCCAGCATCACCCCCATGAAGACAAAGAGCGGCACGGCGATGAGGGTCTCGTTGGTCATGATGCCGTAGAGGCGGTTGGGCAGCGCCTCGAGGAAGGCGTCGTCGAAGACCCCGAACCACTCGCCGACGAAGGCGAAGAGCAGGGAGACGCCGCCCAGGGTGAAGGCCACCGGGTAGCCCAGCATCAGCACCAGCGCCACCACGGCGAAGAGGATCAGCGGCAGGTACTCAACCATCTTCCCCGCCCCGCAGCACCACCAGGCTCTTGAGGAACAACGCCAGCCCTTGCAGCAGCAGGGTGGCGGGCAGCACCAGGATCAGCGTCTTGAGCAGGAAGACACCGGGCAGGCCGCCCGCCTCGCGCGAGCCCTCCAGCACCTTCCAGGAGTCGGCCACGTAGTCCCAGCTCACCGTGAAGATGAAGATGGCCAGGGGAAAGAGCAGGAACAGGGTGCCGAGCAGGTTGACCCACGCCCTGCCGCGCATGCCGAAGCGCTGGTAGAAGATGTCCACCCGCACATGGCCGCCGTGCTTCAGGGTGTAGGCGGCGCCCAGCATGAAGACCATGGCGTGGAGGTAGGTGACCGACTCCTGCATGGCGATCCAGCCGGTGTCGAAGAGGTAGCGGAGCAGCACCACCACGAAGGTGATGATCACCATGAGCAGGGTGGCCCAGGCCACCACCCGACCCAGGTATTCCGCCGTCACCTCCAGCCTGCGAATGACCCCTTCCATTGCCCCCGGCTCACCAACGGAACAGGATCCACTGGGGCACCACGATCTGTCCCGGATCGTCCCCTCTCACCTCGTCGAACTGGCCATCGCCGTCGAGATCCATCAAGTAGTAGGGAGGACCCTTGCGCGGCTGGATCTTGACCATGTAGAGCCGGCCGTTGATGCGGTACTCGTGGATGGTCTTGCCCTCCTCCTCCCGGATGGTCACCTCGGGTTCCAGCTCCTGGCCGCTCTCGTCCACCGGCACTGCCGGAGGGGGGGGCTCTTCTTCCGCCGCGGCGGGAAACGAAAGGGCGGCGAGCAGACACGCAGCGGCACAAAGGCATCTCTTCATGGTCGGGGTCCCTGGAACATGAAAACGGCTCATTATAGCTCGAGCAGGATCTCCTGCTCCTCGGGCGAGGGCTGGAAGCCGCGGCCGCCGTAGTGGGCGAAGATGGCCTTGACGATCTCCGCCGGCTCGTCGCACAGGTGCATCAGGTCCAGGTCCTCCCGGCCGATGGTGCCCGCCTCCACCAGGGTCTCCCGGAACCAGTCCAACATCCCCTGCCAGAATTTCTTTTCCACCAGGATGATGGGAATCCTGCGTCCCTTGCCGGTCTGTACCAGGGTGAGACACTCGGCCAGCTCGTCGAGGGTGCCGAAGCCGCCGGGCAGCACCACGTAGGCCGAGGCGTACTTGATGAACATCACCTTGCGTGCGAAAAAGTGGCGGTAATTGATGGAGAGGTCCTGGTAGGGGTTGGGCTCCTGCTCGTGGGGCAGAACGATGTTGAGCCCCACGCTGGGCGAGGGTCCCTGGAAGGCGCCCTTGTTGGCCGCTTCCATGATGCCCGGCCCGCCGCCGCTGATGACGGTGAAGCCCGCCTCGGAGAGCAGCCGCGCCACCTCCTCCGCCTTCCGGTACCAGGGGTGATCGGGCGGCGTGCGCGCCGACCCGAAGATGCTCACCGCCGGGCGGATGCGGCTGAGCTGCTCGAACCCCTCCACGAACTCCGACATGATGCGGAAGATGCGCCAGGACTCCCGGTTCAGCTCCGCCTCGGATTCGGGCGTACGGGGCCGGATGGTGGAAAAATCGCTCATGCCTTTCCCTCTGTTGCGCTAGAATCTGCGCCCCCTCCGGGCTGACTCAAGCCTGCGAGAGGGCCTGCCGGGAGGTCTCCGGCGGGACGTTCGAGGCCAGGGACGGCCGAGGTCGAGCGCACATGGAGACACTTGCAGCGGCCCCGCCGGAGACCTCCCGGCAGGGCCATACCTCGGCCCCCGAAGCCGGGACACTATAGGCCATGCACGACCTCAATCCAAGACAGCGCGAAGCGGTGACCTGGCTCGACAGCCCCCTGCTGGTGCTGGCCGGCGCCGGCTCGGGCAAGACCCGCGTCATCACCCGCAAGATCGCCTGGTTGGTGAAGGAGGCGGGCATGGCGCCGCGCCACATCACCGCCGTCACCTTCACCAACAAGGCGGCGCGGGAGATGAAGGCGCGGGTGGGCGAGCTCCTCGGCGGCCGCGAGAGCCGCGGCCTCACCATCTCCACCTTCCACACCCTGGGGCTCAACATCCTGCGGCGCGAGCACGAGGCCGCCGGGCTGCACTCCGGCTTCACCATCTTCGACAGCCTCGACAGCGAGCACCTCGTCAAGGAGCTGCTGGTGGAGAACGCACCCGACAAGGAGGCCGTGCGCCGCGCCCTGTGGCGCATCTCCCACTGGAAGAACGACGGGCTCACTCCCGGGCAGGCCCTGCAGCAGGCGGCCGACGAGATGGAGCTGCGCCATGCCCGCCTCTACGACGCCTACCAGCAGGCCCTGGCCGCCTACAACGCCGTGGACTTCGACGATCTCATCCGCCTGCCGGTGGAACTGCTGCGCGACGACGCCGGCATCCGCGAGCGCTGGCAGAACCGCATCCACTACCTGCTGGTGGACGAGTACCAAGACACCAACGGCGCCCAGTACGAGCTGGTGAAGCTCATCGCCGGCGTGCGCCAGGCCCTCACCGTGGTGGGCGACGACGACCAGTCCATCTACGCCTGGCGCGGCGCCCGGCCCGAAAACCTGGCCCGTCTCAAGGAGGACTTTCCCCGCCTGAAGGTGGTGAAGCTGGAGCAGAACTACCGTTCCACCGGCCGCATCCTGCGCGCCGCCAACGCCCTCATCGGCCACAACCCCCACGTCTTCGAGAAGCGGCTCTGGAGCGAGCTGGGCCCCGGAGACCCCATCCGCGTGCTGGTCTGCAGGGACGACGAGCACGAGGCCGAGCGGGTGGTGTCGGAGATCCTGCACCAGAAAGTCATGCACGGGCGCGGCTACGGCGATTTCGCCATCCTCTACCGCGGCAACCACCAGGCCCGCGCCTTCGAGAAGCAGCTGCGGCTGCACAACGTGCCCTACTTCATCAGCGGCGGTACCTCTTTCTTCTCGCGCACCGAGATCAAGGACCTCATGGCC
>JALWGP010000182.1 GCA_027038775.1 Sedimenticola sp.
TCTATGTGGGCTTCTGGCTGCACAGCAAAACCAGCGCGGCGCAGTGGAAACGGTACATCCAGGGCAGCGTGCAGAAGGCCCTGGGGCAGGGCACGCTCTGGGGCCTGGCGGGACTGGCCTTCATCGCCGTCTACCGCGAGATTTTCGAGACCGTGCTCTTCTATCAGGCGCTCTGGATGCAGGCTGGCACACAAGGGCAGGGCATGATCCTCACCGGTTTCCTGGTGGCGACCGCGGTGCTCGCGGTGCTGGGCTGGCTCATCCTGCGCTACAGTACCCGCCTGCCGCTGCGACAGTTCTTTTCGGTGACCACCATCTTCATGTTCGTGCTGGCGGTGGTCTTCGCCGGAAAGGGGATCGCCGCCCTGCAGGAGGCGGGAAAGCTCTCGTTCAGCCGGGTGGACTTTCCCAGCGTCGAGCGGTTGGGCATCTATCCCAACCTGGAAGGGCTGGCCACGCAGCTGACACTGGTGCTGGCGGCGGCAGTGCTCCTTTGGCGGGGGAACCGGAAGGCGCGGAGCGACGCCTGAGCGACTGCATGCCGTAGGCCCCAGAGGACCAGCAGCACCGCGTGGTCCGCGTTCCACAGCAGGGCGCCGAAGGGAGGCATGTGCGCACTAGAGCCGCCCCAGCCGTACAGAACGGCCACGGCGGGTGCCCTTCCGGCCGGTTCGGGTGGGGCAGGTACCAGCTGAACGGGCGCCTGCCGTTTTCGCGATTACCGGTAGAGATCGTCGCGCCGCAGGGGCACCGGCTGGCGCCGGTTGCGGTGTCCCGCCAGCACCTGGTGAATGGCGATGTCGCCATCCTCGAAGTTGAAGGCGCAGCCTGCCATGTAGAGACGCCAGAGGCGGTAGGTGGTCTCGCCGGACTCGGCCACCGCCTCTTCCCGGTGGGCTTCCAGGTTGCGCACCCAGTGACGCAGGGTCATGGCGTAGTGGCGGCGCAGGTTCTCGGTGTCCAGGATCTCGAAACCAGCCTGCTCCATGGCGTCGATCACGTCACTGATGCGCGCCAACTCGCCGTCGGGAAAGATGTAGGTGTTGATGAAGCGGGTGCCGGCGCTCTTGCGCCAGCCATCGGCGCTGGTGATGCCGTGGTTGAGGAAGAGGCCGCCGGGCTTGAGGCTGTGCTTGACGGTATCGAAGTAGCGCGGGAAGTTGGCGATGCCGATGTGCTCGAACATGCCCACGCTCACCACCCGGTCGTAGGCGCCTTCCGCGTCCAGGTCCCGGTAATCCTTCAGCTCGATCCTCACCTTCCCCTCCAGTCCTTCCTCTCTCACGCGCCGGCGGGCCCACTCGTGCTGCTGCTCGCTCAGGGTGATGCCGTGCACTTCCACGCCGTGGTGTCGGGCCGCCCAGATGGCCAGGCCGCCCCAGCCGCAGCCGATGTCCAGCAGCCTGTGGCCCGGCTCCAGGCGCAGCTTGCGGCAGATGTACTCCAGCTTGTCGCGCTGGGCGGCGGCCAGGTTCTGCTCCTCCGAGGCGAAGTAGGCGCAGGAGTAGACCATCTCCGGATCGAGCCAGAGGCGGTAGAAGCCGTTGCTCACGTCGTAGTGGTGGGCAATGGTCTCGCGGCAGTTCTCGTCTCTCTCTCCTGTGCGGCACCAGCGTTGGGGTACCTGGTCCTTCGGGTAGCCGGGCAATGACAGCGCCAGCCTGAGGAGTCGCGCCTTGTCCCGCCAGGGCAGGCTCAGCGACTCCAGGGGTTTCTGCAGCTGGAACAGTCGTTCGAAATCGCCCTCCACCTCGATGAAGCCGGCCAGATAGGCGTCCACCAGCCGGAAGAGACTGCGGAACAGGATCAGTTCCCGGAGGGGAGCAGGGTGACGAAGGAGAAGGGTGCAGGGTGCGTCGCTTCTCCCGAGCGCCAGCCGGTCGTTCCAGAGCCGGACGGCCAGATCCTCCAGCGTATTGGGAAGTATCGTGGAGAGAATCTCTTCCACGATCCGGGCATGGTCCCGTGAATCGGGTTTGGAGTAGTGCGGCGGAATCAGGGGCGGATGCAGGTAGGCCATGGCTTCACTCCCGGCGGGTGGGACGGGCAGCAACCTCTTGAGTGTAGACAAGTTGGAGAGCTTTGCGTTTCGTTTGATAGGAATGGCCTGGAGCGGGGATGGGGTTGGGGTGCCGGAGTTGCACGGATCGTTCAGAAATTTGTCGAATCGTTTCGTTTTCCCGTCCCGGTGGATCGACCGGACCACGCAATGTGCGGAATTTCCTGGAGAAAAAAACAGTTGCCGGTTGGCACGGCCCATGCAGGGAATGACCGTGGCTCGCGCACATTGGGATCTGGAAAGTGGTGAACGGCATGTATGATGGACATTGGTTCGGTTTTGGAGGCGGGTTCATGTGGATCCTCTGGCTGGTGATCCTGGTGGCCATCGTCTGGGTGATCCGTTCGGCGGCCGGCGGCGGCAGTGCACCACCATCCTCCACCCGCGAGTCGGCGCTGGAGATCCTCAAGGGTCGGTACGCCCGCGGCGAGATCAGCCTGGAGGAGTACCGGCGCATGCGGGAAGAGCTGGAGAAGTGAGGAGATCACCATGAAGGCAACCCGGGGTACAGCAGCCTCCGCCGGGGCCTGGGAGGTGAAGCGGGTGATCCGCCTGCCGACCCTCGAGGGCGCGGCCGATGCCACCCGGGCGCGGGAGGTGCTGGCGGCGCTGCCCGGTGTGCTGGAGGTGGCGCCCGATCTCGAGAGGCGACGGCTGACGGTGTGCTACGACAGCAGCCGGCTCGACTATCGCACCCTCACCAGCACCCTGGAGGGGGTGGGACTGGCGCCTGCCGGCGGCCTGCTGGGTCGCATTCGCGCAAGCCTCTGGCAGTACGCCGACACCAACGCCCGGGAGAATGCCAAGGCGCCTCCGCCCCCCTGTTGCAATCAGCCTCCCAAGTAGGAGCGGCGCCCCCGCCGCGAACCGTTCGGAATTCGGCCCCGGGGTAGGAGCGGCGCCCCCGCCGCGAATTTTTCCAATTCGGCCCGGGGGCGGGCCTCCTACAGGGAACCCATCATACGCGCCGGATCCCCTTGAGCTCCTCGAAGGAGACCCGCCGCGCGGTCTCCAGGAACTCCGCCATCCAGGCCAGGTGCCGTTCGTTTTTCCGCACCGCGGCGAAGAGGGTACCGTGCAGCCCCTCCTCCCCGAGCGGCCGCGCGATCACCGAACCGCTTTCCAGGTACTCCGCCAGCGCCCAGTCGGGCAGGGCCGCCACGCCCCGGCCGCTGGCCACCAGCTGGATCATCATCCCCGTGAGCTCGGTGTGGCGCACGGCCCCGGGCTCCACTCCCGCCGGGTCGAGAAACCGGGTGAAGACGTCCAGCCGCTGCCGCTCCACCGGGTAGATGACGAGGGTCTCCGTCGCCAGGTCGTCCGGTTCCACGTGCGCCTTTTCCGCCAGCGGGTGGCCGGGGCTCATGGCCAGCAGCGCCTGGTAGCGGAAGAGGGGCTCGTAGTGGATGCCGTCGATGGGCCGGGGGTCGGAGGTGACCACCAGGTCGAGCTCGCCGGCGGCCAGGGCGGGAAGGGGATCGAAGGCGAGGCTGGCGGCCAGGTCCACCTCCACCTCGGGCCACAGGTGGCGGTAGCGGTCCAGGGTGGGCATGAGCCAGGCGAAGCAGCTGTGGCACTCGATGGCGATGAAGAGGCGGCCTGCCTCGCCGGAGGCCATGCGCTGCAGCTCGCGCGCGAGGTGCTGCCGAAAGTGGAGGCCGCCCGCCGCGACCTGCAGCGCATGGCCTCCACTTTCGGC
>JALWGP010000183.1 GCA_027038775.1 Sedimenticola sp.
GGGGGCGGAGCAGAAGGCGAGCACCTCCTTGCGCTGGGGCAGCCACTGGTTGACCCGCTGCTTGATGACGGGCTGTCCGCCCGACCGTTTCCCCTTGCCGTGGATGATACGCACGCAGCGGCGGCGCGCCTTCAGGCTCTGGTCGAGGAAGCGGCCCAGCGCCCGGCGGGCGTCGTCCACCCGCATGCCGTGGAGGTCCAGGCTCGCCTCGGGCTCGATCACCCCGCGCTGCAGGTCCTGGAAGAGACGGTGCTGGATGCCGGGGCGGCGGAACTCGAGGAACTCGGGAGCTTCCTCGGCGGTGTCGCCGAACTCGTCGCCGGGCTGCGCGTCGCCGGGGAGTTCCAGGGGCACGGGCTTTCGGCGCCGGCGCCAGGGGGCGGCCTTGCCGTGGCGCCGCGGCCCCCCGTCGCCCATGCCCCCGCGGACGAGACCCAGATCGTCGTCCTGTTTTTCGTCACCGGAACCCATCGGCAAATTTTAGCAGTCCGAAGGTGGTTCATGGTGTGGTCGGCGGTGCTTTTCAGTAGAATTCGGCGCATGACGCTTCGCATCCTCCTCAGCAACGACGACGGCTACCAGGCGCTGGGCCTGAAGGCGCTGGCGGCCGTCCTGGGCGAGTTGGCCGAGGTGGTGGTGGTGGCGCCGGACCGCGACCGCAGCGGCGCCAGCAATTCTCTCACCCTGGACGTGCCCATCCGCGCCCAGCGGATGGAGGAGGGGATCATCCGCGTGGAGGGGACTCCCACCGACTGCGTCCACCTGGCCATCACCGGTCTGCTGGAGCAGGAGCCGGACATGGTGGTGGCCGGCATCAACGCCGGCGCCAACATGGGCGACGACGTGATCTACTCGGGCACCGTGGCGGCGGCCACCGAGGGGCGCTTTCTCGGCTATCCCGCCATGGCCGTCTCCATGGACTCCCACGCCCCGCGCCACTTCGAGACCGGCGCCCGCGTGGCGCGCGAGCTGGTGGCGCGGCTGCAGCGCCGGCCGCTGGCGGCCGACTCCATTCTCAACGTCAACGTGCCCGACCTGCCCTGGGAGGAGATCCAGGGGTTCCGCGCCACCCGCCTGGGTCACCGCCACAAGGCGGAGCCGGTGGTGAAGGAGATGGATCCCCGCGGGCGGCCCATCTACTGGGTGGGGCCCGCCGGCCCCGAGCAGGACGCGGGCGAGGGAACCGACTTCCACGCCGTGCGCAACGGCTTCGTCTCCGTCACCCCCATCCAGGTGGACCTCACCCGCCACAACGCCATTCCCCGGGTGGCCGAGTGGCTGGAGGCGACGGCGTGAACATGGACCTGCTGCAGAGCGGCATCGGCATGACCTCGGAGCGCACCCGGGAGCGCCTCGTCAACGGCCTGCGGCGGGAGGGGATCCGCGACGAGCGGGTGCTGGAGGTGATGCGCACCATCCCGCGCCACCTCTTCGTGGAGGAGGCGCTGGCCAGCCGCGCCTACGAGAACACGGCGCTGCCGATCGGCATGGGCCAGACCATCTCCCAGCCCTATATCGTGGCGCGCATGACCGAGGCGCTGCTCGACGGCGGCGAGCTGGACCGGGTTCTGGAGGTGGGCACCGGCTCGGGCTACCAGACGGCGGTGCTGGCGCCCCTGGTGCGGCGTATCTACACCGTGGAACGCATCGGTGCCCTGCTCGAGCAGGCGCGGGCCAGGTTCCGCCTGCTGCGGCTGCGCAACATTCATCCCCGCCACGCCGACGGGAGCATCGGCCTGCCCGAGTTCGCCCCCTATGACGGTATCATCGTCACTGCCGCGCCCGAGGGCATTCCCCGGCAGCTGGTGGAGCAACTCCGCCCCGGTGCGCGCATGGTGCTGCCCATTGGTGGCGCGGAGGGCCAGGCGCTGGTGCGGGTGACGCGCACCGCGCGTGGCTACGACACCGAGCTGCTGGAACCGGTGAACTTCGTGCCGCTCCTCGGCGGGGTGGATTCTTGAAGCTCTTCTCCGCCCTCTACCGGCGCGCCATGGCGTGGTCCCGCCATCCCAGGGCGCCCTGGTACCTGGGCGCGCTCAGTTTCGCCGAGTCCTCTTTCTTCCCGGTGCCGCCCGACGTGATGCTGGCGCCCATGAGCATGGCCCAGCCGAAGAGGGCGTGGCGTTTCGCGCTGCTCACCACCCTGGCTTCGGTGGCCGGCGGCGTGCTGGGCTACCTCATCGGCTCCCTGGCCTTCGACCTGGTGGCCGGCTGGCTGCAGCAGGCGGGCTACTACGAGAAATACCTGCTGGCGCGCGAGTGGTTCGAACGCTGGGGCTTCTGGGCGGTCTTCGTCGCCGGCTTCTCGCCCATCCCCTACAAGGTCTTCACCATTACCGCGGGGGTCATCTCCATGAGTTTCCTGCCCTTCGTGCTCGCCTCCGTCATCGGCCGAGGCGCGCGCTTCTTCCTGGTGGCCGGGCTCATGGCCTGGGGCGGGCCGGCCATGGAGGAACGGCTGCACCGCTACATGGACTGGATCGGCTGGGGTCTGGTGGTGCTGGTGGCGCTGGGGGTTCTCTTCTACCGGAACGGGTCGCCGTAGAGGGGGACTGGGCATGCGCCATGATCGTTCGCTCGGGGTTCGATGGACATGGCCGCTGCCGGCAGTGCTGTTTCTCGTCGTGCTGGTGTCCGGTTGCGGCACGCCGCCCAGGACGCCCACGGTATTCTCCTCGCCCGCGCACAAGGCGCAGCACACCCGGCTCACCGGCAGCTGGTACCGGGTGAAAAAGGGCGATACCCTCTGGTCGGTCTCTTGGCGCGCGGGGGTGGATTACCGTACCCTGGCGCGCTGGAACCGGCTGAAGAGCCCCTACACCATCTACCCGGGGCAGCTGCTCCGGCTCAAGCCGCCCAAGAGCAGCACCGCCTCCAGGTCCACTTCGACCACCCGGCGCAGCACTCCCAGCCGCGGCAGTGCCACGACCTCCACGAGCCGGAAGAAGAGCAGTTCCACCAGGAAACGGAAGCAGGCGGCCGCGGCCCTGCACTGGCAATGGCCCCTGCAGGGTACCGTGGTTTCCCGTTTCTCCTACCGGGATCCGGACAAGGACGGTATCAAGATCGCCGGCAAGCGGGGGCAGAAGGTGGTGGCGGCCGAGGCGGGCACCGTGGTCTACAGCGGCAGTGGACTCATCGGCTACGGCCGGCTTATCATCATCAAGCACAACAACGAGTTCCTGAGCGCCTACGGCCACAACAGCAGGTTGCTGGTGAAGGAGGGGCAGAAGGTCAAGCGGGGCCAGCACATTTCGGACCTCGGCGTGAACAGCGCCGGCAAGGCGCTGCTCCATTTCGAGATCCGCCGCTACGGCAAGCCCGTGGATCCCCTGGCCTACCTGCCCAGGGGCTGAGCGCCCGCCGGGGCGCCGAACTGCAGGAGGAGAGATGGAGAAGGAGGAGGGCGAAGAGGTCATCGGCGAAACCTCTTCCCTTGCGCGCAAGGGAGAGCAGATGGACGCCACGCGCCTCTACCTGCGCGAGATCGGCGCCGCCAAGCTGCTCACCGCGGAGGAGGAGATCGCGCTGGCGCGCCGCATCCGGGAGGGGGACGAGGAGGCCCGCGCCCGGATGATCGAGAGCAACCTGCGGCTGGTGGTAAAGATCGCCCGCCGCTACCTCAACCGCGGGCTGGCGCTGCTCGACCTCATCGAGGAGGGCAACCTGGGCCTGATCCGGGCGGTGGAGAAGTTCGATCCCGAGAAGGGGTTCCGCTTCTCCACCTACGCCACCTGGTGGATCCGCCAGACC
>JALWGP010000184.1 GCA_027038775.1 Sedimenticola sp.
CCTCCGGAGGCCACGCATCCACCTGGGCGGCCAGCCAACGGCTTACCCGATTGCCCCGCAACCCCTGACCGCGCGCGGCCCGCAGGCTGGCCGCGGTCAAGCGGTACGCCAGCCCCTGCGCGTCCGCCGGACCGGGTTCGGCCAGCCGGGCGATGTGATAGTGCACGGCGCGGGGCACATCCCAGGGCACCTGCAGGCGGCCTCGCCCCAACCAACGCGGCCGCGCCTGCCCAGGGGGACACGCGTCCGCGGGCGGCGCGGCCGTGTCCAGCAAAGCCCGGCCCGCGGGCGTGAGGCGGAAAGCCGTGGGCGGGCCCGCGGGCGTCGCGGTCGCCAGGTCCACCATGCCCAGCCAGTGCAGCGGGCCATGCAGCCAAAAACGCACCAGCGCGCCGTCCACCGCGTCCCAGTGTTCCGGCCCCTGCAGATAAGGGCCGTCTTCGTCGTCGGCCCGCCGAATGTACCAGGAATGGAAGTCCTCGGGCGCGGGCCGCTGGAAGTGCGGCTCGAGCGCACGTAGGAGGCCCGCCCCCACCGGGCCGAATTTCGGACCATTCGCGGCGGGGGCGCCACTCCTACACAGGCTGTAGGAGGCCCGCCCCCGGGCCGAATTTTGAACGATTCGCGGCGGGGGCGCCGCTTCTACGGTTGGGATCCGGGATGGTCGTGTGGGAGGCCCGCCCCCGGGCCGAACGTTTTGAGCAACCGTCGATTCGGCCCCGGGAACAGTTGGAGTACAATTAGCGCTTCAGTTTTTTCTGGAAACCGGGCGCCACCGCCCCAGCAATAGGAAGCTACAGTAATGAACAATCCGGATCCTTCCACCGTCATCGGCGTCATCGGCCTGGGCTACGTGGGCCTGCCCCTGGCCATCGAGTTCGGCAAGAAGTACCGCACCATCGGCCTGGACCTGAAGGAAGAGGTGATTGCCTGCTACCGGCAGGGCTATGACCCCACCGGAGAGGTGGGCAACGAGGGCTTCGCCGCCTCCACGAAGTTGGCATTCACCACCGACAAGGAGGATCTGCGGGAGGCCGACTATCTCATCGTGGCGGTGCCCACCCCCATCGACGAGGCCAACCAGCCCGACCTCACGCCGCTGGTGGGCGCCACCCACACGGCCGGTTCGGTGATGAAGGAGGGGGCCACCGTGGTCTTCGAGTCCACCGTCTATCCCGGCCTCACCGAGGAGATCTGCGTGCCCATTCTCGAGAAGGAATCGGGAATGAAGTGGAAGGAGGGCTTCCACGTGGGCTACTCACCCGAACGCATCAACCCTGGCGACAAGGTGCACACCCTCACCCGCATCGTGAAGGTGGTCTCCGGCGACGACGCGGATTGCCTGGAGCGGGTGGCGGCCCTCTACGAGTCGATCATCGAGGCCGGTGTCTTCCGTGCCGCCTCCATCAAGGAGGCCGAGGCGGCCAAGGTGATCGAGAACACCCAGCGCGACCTCAACATCGCGCTCATCAACGAGCTGGCCATCATCTTCGACCGCCTCGGCATCGACACCCTCAACGTGCTGGAAGCGGCCGGCTCCAAGTGGAACTTCCTCAACTTCCGCCCGGGGCTGGTGGGAGGGCATTGCATCGGCGTGGATCCCTACTACCTCACCCACAAGGCCGAGGCGGTGGGCTACAACCCGCAGGTGATCCTGGCCGGCCGCCGCATCAACGACAGCATGGGCAAGTTCGTGGCAGAGAAGACCATGAAGCTCATGCTCTCGAGCAACCACAACGTCACCGGGGCGAGGGTGGGTATCCTGGGCCTCACCTTCAAGGAGGACTGCCCCGACCTGCGCAATTCCAAGGTGGTGGACATCATCGCCGAGCTGGGTGAGTACGGCGTCACGCCCATGGTCTACGATCCCGTGGCCGACCAGGCCGAGGCGGAGACCTACGTGGGCATGAAGATGACGCCGCTGGAGGAGTACCGCGACCTCGATGCCCTCATCCTCGCCGTGCCCCACGAGACCTTCCGTGAGCGGCCGGTCTCCGACTACCTGGCCATGCTGGGCGACAACGGCGTGCTCGTCGACGTGAAGTCCATGCTCGATCGCAGCCAGATCCCCGAAGGCACCAACTTCTGGCGGCTCTGACCATGGCCCGTTACGAAGCGGTGCAGGCGCGGCTGCGTGAGGCCCCCGCCACCTGGCTGATCACCGGGGTGGCCGGTTTCATCGGCTCCAACCTGCTGGAGACGCTGCTCAAGCTGGACCAGCAGGTGGTGGGGCTGGACAACTTCGCCACCGGCCACCGCCGCAACCTGGAGGAAGTGGAGCGCCTGGTGACCCCGGAGCAGTGGGCGCGCTTTACTTTCATCGAAGGCGACATCCGCGAGCCGGCGGACTGCGCCCGCGTCTGTACCGGTGTGGACTACGTGCTGCACCAGGCGGCCCTGGGCTCGGTGCCGCGCTCGCTGGAGGATCCGCTCACCACCAACGCGGCCAACATCGACGGGTTTCTCAACATGCTGGTGGCTGCGCGCGATGCCGGCGTGAAACGTTTCGTCTATGCCGCCTCGAGCTCCACCTACGGTGACCACCCCGACCTGCCCAAGGTGGAAGAGAAGATCGGCAACCCACTGTCGCCCTACGCGGTAACGAAGCTGGTGAACGAACTCTATGCCCGTGTCTTCGCCCGATGCTACGACTTCAGGACCATTGGCCTGCGTTACTTCAACATCTTCGGCCGGCGGCAGGACCCCAACGGGGCCTACGCGGCGGTGATTCCGAAGTGGTTTGCCGGGCTCATCCAGGGGGAGACCGTCTACATCAATGGCGACGGCGAGACCAGCCGGGACTTCTGCTACATCGACAACTGCGTGCAGGCCAACCTGCTGGCGGCCACGGTGGAAGAGGACGAGGCCACGGACCAAGTCTACAACGTGGCCTACGGCGAACGCACCTCCCTCAACGAGCTTTTCGGACTCGTGCGGGATCGGGTGGCGGCGCGGCATCCCGGGGCTGCGGCCGCCGAACCGGTCTACCGGGATTTCCGCCCGGGCGACGTGCGCCACTCGCTGGCCGACATCGGCAAGGCCCGCAGGCTGCTGGGCTACGAGCCGAGCCACTCCCTGGCCCGGGGGCTGGACGAGGCGGCGGAGTGGTACCTGGACAATCTTGGCTGAATGCCGTGCCGGGTTCGCGGCGAGGGCGCCGCTCCTACAGGTGTAGGAGGCCCGCCCCCGGGCCGAACTCCACGAACCTGTTCAATTTCCCCGTAGCTCCTTCAGCATTTTTTCCGCTTCGGCCTTTTCCGGGAAGTCCTTGCCCTTGGACAACAACAACTCGAGGACATTGGCAGCCGTGTCGTTCTCGCCATTGGCAGCGAGAATGCGGGCATGGTGGAACACCATCGTGGCACTGGGGGGGGCGATGTCCACGGCGCGTTCGATTTGGCGCAGCGCCTTGTCCTTCTGGCCATTGGCCAACAGAACCATGGCGTAGGTGTCGAGGATGCTGGGCTCCTGGGGAGCCAGCGCGTATGCGGCCTCTGCATATTCCAGTGCCCGTGCAGGATCGCTCTCTTTCAGGTACCACGCCAGGTTGTTGAGCGCCACCACATTCTTCGGTTCCAGCTTCAGCACCTTCTCGTATGTGGCCACCGCCTCCTGGATCAGGCTCTTTTTCAGGTAGCTGTCGGCCAGCGCCAGCAGGGCAAGCTTGTCTTCCGGGTGTTTCTCCGTCCAGGACTTTTGGAGAGCGATGGCGCCTTCCGGGTCACCGGAGCGCCATTTGAGCATGGCCAGTATCTGCATGTTGGCGGTACTGGGCCTCGATTCCATCAACTTCTCGTAGATGGCAATGGCCTGTTCCGGCTTCTCTTCCGCAACCGCCAGGCCGGCCTGGAGCTTCAACACCTCGGGGTGTTCTGCGTAGTTCTTCGTAAGCGCCTTCAATTGCTCTTTCACGGCATCGAATTTCTTTTCTTGCAACAGCAGTCGGCTGTAGCTGATGCGCGCATTGAAATGGTTTGGATCCAGCTCGATGGCCTTTTGCAGCTCCCTCTCCATCCGGTCCTTTTGGTTCAATCCGGCATAGGCACGGGCCAGCAGGAAATGTGCCTCGGCTGCTTCAGGGGCTGTGGCGACCAGGTTTTCCAACGTCTCCCTGGCCTGTGCGAAGGAGTTGTTCGCGAGCTGGATCAAACCGATCACCCTGAGGGCTTCCGGGTTTTGTTTCTGCTTTTCGTTCAGTTCAGAAAGCTGAAGAGCGGCCTGTTGCGGCTTGTTTTGAGCCAGATAGAGTCGCGCCAGGGTAAGGCGCGGTTCGAGGGCTTTCGGATGTGCCGCTATGGCCTTTTCCAGGTGGGATATGGTCTGTTCCACCCGATTTTCCCTCAGTTCCAACGCGGCGAGTTGCATCAGGGCGCCAAGGTGCTCCCTGTGGTGCTGGAGAATCTCTTCCAGGTATTTTCTCGCTTGTGCGTGATCCTTCTCTTGGATGGCGAATTGGGCAAGCAGAAGCAGGGCTTGCGGGTTGCCCGGCTCGATTTCGGCCGCCTGTTTCAGTGCAGCCATGGCTTTTTCACGGTCTCCCTTGAACAGGTGGATCCGTGCAATGAGGTTATATGGAGCGGCGCTGTCGGCGTTTTTCTGACGATACTTTTCGGCTGCCGCCAATGCTTCGTCGAATTTCTTCTGCCTGATCAGGCTGAGAATGAGCAGGGTCTCCGCCTGCGGGTTGTTGGGGTCGAGCTTGGCCGCGTTCTTCAGGTAGATTGCCGCCTTTTCCTCTTCGCCTTCGAGGAGCAGGCCTGCACCCATGCGTAGCTGGGCCTTGGCCGATTCCGGCTTCAGGGCGGCGATCCTGTTCAGGAGGCCCAAGGCTTCATCGGTCTTGCCCTGCCGGAGCAGCACTGTCGCGAGGAGGTTCATGGCTTCTTCGTCGTCCTTGGCGTTTGCGACCACGGGCAGCAACAGGGACTCTGCCGCCGCAGGTTGATTCCGCTGCATCTTGATCCTGGCGGCCAGCTTCCGTCCCTCGATACTGCCCGGCATCTTCGTCAGGAACTGCTCGGCGTACGTGTCGGCCTGTTCAAGGTTGCCCTTGGCCAAATGGATGGCGCTCAGGAAATAGAAGACAGCCGGGTTGGACGTGTTGCTGGCGACTGCCTGTTCAAAGGCGGAGAGGGCGTCGTCGAGCTTTTTCTCACTCAGGTAGACGAGGCCTTGCACATAGTTGACGCCACCGTGTTGAGGGGCGACTCGCTTGAGCTTGTCGAGGTCCTTTTGTGCCTTTTCCAGTTCTTTGCGTTGGGTGAGGCTCATGGCTCTGGCAAGACGTGATACCAGGTCGTTCCTGTTGATTTCGAGTGCCCTGGAAAAGGCCTTGACCGCCCCCTGATGGTTGCGGCGGGACTGTTCGAGGGTTCCCAGGATCATCCAGCCGTCGGCATATTCGGGATCCTTGTCCAGGGTCGTGGTGATGGTCTGAATGGCCTGCTCGATCTTGCCGTCGGCGGCCAGCATTCTGGCCTGGGCGGCCTGCACCTCTCTGGCGGCCGGATAGTCTTCCACCGCCTGCATGATCAGTTTTTCCGCGTCTGCCTTGTCTCCCCGAAGAAGCTTTGCCGTTCCCTGGGTTGCCATTACCCGGGCTCGTGCTTCGGAGGGCAGGCCTGTCGGGTCGAGTTCTATGAGTTCATCCGTTTTCCCCTGTTTGAGGAGCGCGTCGGCCAGCAGGGGGAGCACGGACTCGGCGGGCGTGCCCAGTTTGCGCGCGATCCGAAGCTCCTTCTCGGCACTGGCCGGGTCTCCCTGGCGCAGGGAAAGCTGGCCAAGGAGGAATCTTGCCCTGGCGTTGTCCTTGTTCTTCTTGAGGGCGTTCTTGAGCTCGATGATCGCCGCCTTGGTCTGGTTGGTGGCAATGAATCCTTCGGCTTTCTTCAGGTGGTCCTGGTCTGAAGAACCTGCGTTGCAAGCGGCGAGGTAGGCTACGATGAAAAGCAGCGAAGCTGTCTTGATGAGGGTGTTCATCTACTGTTCTCCTTGTACAGCGAATTCCCGGAGCGGGCGGGTGGATTTTCCCGCAGGTGTCGAAAAGGTTACCACATCGGCCAATCGAGGGAGGCCGGGGAGTCAGCGCGCCCCTTTCCGGAACAGCACCACTTCCACTGTCTGCATCAGGATCAGGAGGTCGAAGAAGAGCGAACTGTTCTTGATGTAGTAGAGGTCGTATTGCAGTTTTTGCATGGCATCCTCGTCCGAGGAGCCGTAGGGATAGGAGAGCTGGGCCCAGCCGGTGAGTCCCGGCTTGACCCGGTGGCGTTCCCTGTACAGGGGGTTGACCCCGATCAGGTGTTCGACGAACTGGGGACGTTCCGGGCGGGGACCCACCAGGCTCATGTCGCCCCGCAGCACGTTCCAGAGCTGGGGAATCTCGTCAATGCGGTACTTGCGGATGAATGCGCCCACCCGTGTGACCCTGGGGTCTTCCTTCTGCGCCCAACGCGCCTGCCCGTCTGCTTCCGCGTCGGGGCGCATGCTGCGGAACTTGATCACCTGGAAAGGAACCCCGTTCAGGCCAATCCGTTCCTGGTGGTAGAAGATAGACCCCTTGCCGCGGTCCTCCAGGTAGATGGCCAGGGCGGTGAGCAGCGAGATGGGGGAAGAGAACAACAGCAGCGTGCTGCTGACCAGGATGTCGAAGCTTCTCTTGGCCAGATCCCTCAGCAGGTTGCGCCTGAACCCTTCGGCATGCATGAGCCAGCCGGGCTGGACCAGGTCGAGGTGGATGAGCGCACGCTCTCTTTCGAAGAAATCGATGGCGTCGGTGATCTCGATGCCGCTCATGCGGCAGTCCAGCAGTTCGTCGATGGGAAGCTTCTGGCGGCGGTCGTCCACGGCGATGACGATCTCGTCCACCTCGTTGGCCAGGGAAAAGTCGCAGAATCCCTTGCCGGTGTTGACGATCTTGGCGGTGTCCACGTGAATGGCCTCGCAGGAACGCGGAGCGACGTAACCCACGAGCTGGAATCCCCGCTTGTCGGCCTTGCGCCTCAGGCGGTCGATGTGGCTGGCCCTCTTGCCGGTGCCCAGCACCAGCGTGCGGCGCAGCAACACCCGGCCGTCCACGAAGCGATAGAAGAGGATGCGGGTGAGGACGAGAATGGAAAAGGCGGATGCGGCGAATACCAGGTGCCGACGCAGGTCCCAGAGGTTATTGCTGTAGACCTGGTAGATGACCCAGAGAGCGGCTGTCGACAGCAGAAAGGCGGTGGCGATGCGGAAGGCGATGCCGGAAAACTGCTCCCGCTGGCGGGTGTCATAGAGACCCACGGCGATCATGCCTGACAGGAGCACGGCCGTAGCCAACAGGGTTTCTGACAGCAACAGGGGCACGGACCTGCCGTAGAGGAGAGGGGTTGCAAGCTTCAGTGCAAGGTGGCTGCCGGCGGCCACAGCGAGAAACTCCACGGCCAGCAGCAGCAGGAACTGTGCGTGCACGTAATGGCCGAACAGTCGGAATTTCCCCTTGCAGCAGTGAAATCTCGGCAATTTTCGCTCTCCGATGGCGATGGACACCGTCTCCCTGCGAGGCTGCTCCTTTCGGGGGACGATTTCCTGTTCCAGGGATTTTCTCCTTTCCATGAGCCTGATGGTTTCTCCAGTTTAATGCCAGCTGTGAACCCGTTGCCGGTGGTTTCCGATACGCCTCTCGTGGGCACCGGGAATTTGCCGCGTCTCGAAACTGCTATCGGCAGGGGCCGCAAATCCTTGAGTCCTCATGCAATATACGGGCCATGGCCCGGCTTGATGCAAGTCCCGGAATCGGAAGAGAATGGCCGGTGCCGGCAGCCCCGGGCAGGTATCGGTGGAGAAAAACCTGGACAGAAGGTGACGCGAATTGTCAGTCGCTCCACGGCAGCCCTCCCTGGCGGCTGGTGGGATTTCAGGATCGGAGTCCGTGCTTTTCCAGCAGGTTGTAGAGGGTCGGCCGGGTGATGCCCAACATCTTGGCCGCTTCCGAGATGTTGTTGCCCGCGTGGGCCAGCGCGCGGTGGATGGCGCGCCTTTCGGCCTCCTCTCTCACCTGCTTGAGGTTGAGGGGCATGGCCTCTTCTCCGGCACCGGCAACCAGCCCGAGATCCTCGGTGGTGACATATCTTCCCTCTGCGAGGATGGCTGCCCGCTTGATGCGGCTCTCCATTTCCCGCACGTTTCCGGGCCAGTCGTGCTTCTCCAGCGCTTCGATCGCTTCGGGATCGAAGCCTTTCAGTGAACGGCCCAGTTCCTGGTTGAACCTTTCCAGGAAGGCGCGTGCCAGGACCACGATGTCACCCTCCCGCTCCTTCAGCGAAGGGATGTGGACGGTGATCTCGCTGATTCGATAGAAAAGATCTTCCCGGAAGCGTCCCTCCTCGATGAGCCGGGGCAGGTCCTGGTGGGTGGCGCAGATGATGCGCACATCCACGGGGATCTCCTCCCTGCCGCCGACCCGCTCGATGACCCGCTCCTGCAGGAACCGCAGCAACTTGGCCTGGAGCTCCAGCGGAAGGTCGCCGATCTCGTCCAGGAAGAGGGTGCCACCGTCGGCGTACTCGATCTTGCCCTTGGTCAGCTTGTTTGCGCCGGTGAAGGCACCCTTTTCATAGCCGAACAGCTCGCTCTCCAGCAGGTTGTCCGGGATGGCGGCACAGTTGATGGCCACCAGCCGTTGCCCGGCTCTCGGGCTGAGCTGGTGCAGGGCCCGGGCGAACAGCTCCTTGCCGGTGCCGCTGGCGCCGAGCAGCAGGGTGGTGATGTCGGTGGGCGCCACCTTCTCCACGGTGCGGCACGCCTTGAGCATCTGCGGGCTGGTGGCGATGATGCCGTCCAGTGGCATGTTTTCCCGGCCTGCCTGGAGTTTGCGGTTCTCCTTTTCCAGTTCGTAGACGTGGTAGGCGCGGTCCACGATGAGCGAGAGGATGTCGGGGTCCACGGGCTTCTGGTAGAAGTCGTAGGCGCCCATGGCGATGGCTTTCACCGCGTTGGCGCGGTCGTTGTCGCCGGTGACCACGATCACCTTGGTTTCCGGGGCGATGGAGAGGATCTCCTTGAGGGCCGCCAGCCCCTCGCTGACGCCGCCGGGGTCCGGGGGCAGGCCAAGGTCGAGCAGCACCACGCCGGGCTCGAAACGCCGGAGCTGGCCGATGGCCTCCTCCCGGTTGCCGGCGATCTCCACCTGGTAGCCGTCGAAACACCAGCGCAGCTGGCTCTGTAGTCCCTCGTCGTCCTCGACCACCAGTAGGTGCTTGCTGGAATCGCTCAACTCCTGCTCCTTCACGGTTCCCTGTTGCGGATCAATGCTCCTCTCCGTCGCAGCCCCTGTGGGGCAGCGTGATGCGGAACAGTGATCCCTCTCCAGGCACGCTCTTCACCCGGATGTCGCCACCCAGCGAGCGAATGTATTCCCGGCTCTCGAACACCCCGATGCCCATCCCCGTCAGCCCCTTCGTGGAGTCGAACGGCTTGAACAGGCGTTCGCTGATGAAAGCCGCGTCCATGCCGACGCCGGTGTCTTCCACTTCTATTATTGCCCGATCGTCCTCCTGAAACAAACGGACCTCCACGCTGCCGTCGTCGGGTGTGGCCTCCTGGGCGTTCTGGACGAGGTGGCCGAAGACCGTGCCCAGCTGGTCACGGTCGGCCATGACGCACAGTTCCGTGTCGGGAAGCCGCAACCGGGGTACGGGCCGGTGGCCGGCGCGGCGCTCCACCACCTGTTCCAGCAGGGGGCCGAGCTTCAGCAGGCCCGGCCGGCTGCCGCGCATGCCGCTGCGCATCTGTTCCATGAGGCGGGTCATGCGGTCCACGGAGTTGCGCACGGTGGCGATGACGTCGTCGACGAAGGCAGGGTTGTGTTTGTGCTTCTCCGCGTTGGAGACGATCAGGGACTGCTGCGCCAGGATGTTCTTCAGGTCGTGCACGATGTAGGCGGAGAGCCGGTTGAAAGCCTCGAACTGGCGGGCCTGCATCAGCGCCTGGTCGGCCCTGTGCTGGGCCAGGTGGGCGGCGGCCTGCTGTCCGGCCATCTTCAGGAGGTCCCGGTCCTCCCAGTTGATGCTCTTCTGGGCCTCGGAGTGGCGGATCACCAGGATGGCGAGCAGTTCGTCGCGGAACTGGAGGGGGATCGCCAGCCATGCGTCGGGAACGGTGGTGATCCAGCCCGGCAGCTCCAGGTCTTCGTAGAGGCTGGGCGTGGACCGGTATTCGTCCAGATCCACCACCCAGCCGCTGTTGGACATGAAGCGGATCAGGGGGTCTTCGTCGGAGATCTCCTCGATTCCTTCCGGGACGGTGATGCCCCACTGCCCGATGAGCTCATAGCGGGTCTCTTCGGTCTTCAGCCAGAGCAGCCCCCCCTTGCTGTTCACCAGTGCGGAGAGCGCCCGGATCACCCGTTCCGGGATGCGGTCGTCCCCGCTGGCGAGGGTGCGGGTGAAACGGCTCCACTCCTCCCGGTAGTCGTACTTGTAGCTGAAGAAGTGCTTGCTGAGCAGCACACGGATCCTGGCGCGCAGGGTATCCGAGAAGAGCAGGATCAGCAGCAGCAGGCCGGTGGCCACGAAGAAGGCGACCTGCAGTACGCCGCCCCAGGTGCCCCCGTAGTGGCGGATAAAGAAGCCAGCCGAGGCCATCACCAGGAGGTACACGCCCGCGATCAGCAGGGTGAGCGAATGGAAGACCACGTGTCGGGAGACGTGGATGCCGCTGGTCCAGCTCTCGTTGCGTGCGGCGGAGATGGCGACGAGGGGTACGGCCAGGGCGTTGATAAAGCCCCTGGCCTGCCAGAGGTTGGGGTCGATCTGCTTGAACAGCAGGGCCTCGGAGTACATGTAGAAGTCGTAGGCGAAGAGGCTGCCGAGCCCGAGACAGAGGTATTTCAGCGCCCAGCGTTCGTCGGCGCTTGCGTTGCGGTAGATCTGCTCGATGAGCAGCAGGCCTGTGAGGGAAAAGAGGAGCCAGGCGAGCAAGGGGGCCTCCACCAGCAGCAGGGCGGGCAGGCTTTCCGGCCGGCCGGAAGAGGCGAGGAAGAGCAGGGCCGTCCCCCCGCCGAGGATCAGGAGCGCCTTCTGCCAGTGGTCGTACCGGCTCGTCTCCGTTTCCATGGCCCGGGCCCGCTGGTGCAGGATTCGCACCAGGAAGAGACACCAGAAGAGGTCCCTTCCCAGTTCCGCCAGCTGGACGAGGAGCAGGGGCGCCTGCGCCAGGCGGGTGGCGACAATGGCCAGGGCCCAGAGCGCGGTGAAGCCGCTGGCGAAGGTGAGCAGGGCAGTGATGCGCCGTCTCCGCCAGGAGATGGCCAGCAGCAGGGTGAGAAGGGCGTAGGCAGCCAGGGCACCGAGATGGCTGAGGGTGCCGATGCTCATGAGGTCATCCACGTCCGGGAAGGGTCTTCAGTCGAACGGGTTCAGGCCCGGATCACCCGGGCCTCCTCGATCAGTGTCGTGGGCAGCAGCTGTTCCGTGGCCAGGCTCTCGATGGCGGTTTGGATGTCCTCCTCACCGAGCCGGTGGAGTTCCTCCACCATGCCGTGGAGAAGCAGCCGGCTGCAGATCAGGTTGATCAGGCGCGGGATGCCCAGGCTGTACTTGTGGATGTAGGGGAAGATGACCTCGTCGAGCTCGGGGTCCCCGTTCCATCCCACGTGGCGGAGGCGGTGCAGCACGTAGTCGCGGGTGGTGGTCTCGTCCAGCGGCTTGAGGTGGCAGGCAGCCACGATGCGCTGGTGCAGCTGTTCCAGCCGCCGTGACAGCACCAGGTCGCGCAGCTCCTCCTGGCCCACCAGGAAGATCTGCAGCAGCGGCTGGTTGTTCTGCTGCAGGTTGGTGAGCAGGCGCAGCTCCTCCAGTGCCGAGGCGGACAGGTCCTGGGC
>JALWGP010000185.1 GCA_027038775.1 Sedimenticola sp.
CACCCCCGGCGGCGTGAACCGGGGCATCTCCATGGGCGCCAGCTTCATCGACACGGGGGCCTGCTCGGCCACGGAGAGAGGCGGAGGCGGTGGAGGCGGCTTCTTCGGCAGCGGCGGCTTCGGCGGCAGCACCGGCTGCTTGGTGCGCACCTGGCGCTCCTCCTTCAGGCGGATGAAATCCACCACCGAGTAGCTCTGGAAACGCTCCAGCCCGCCCCGCCCCTGGCTGATCATGAAGTGCATCAGGTAGAAGAGCCCCAGGGTCACCGCGGCGGCCAGCAACAGGGAGAAGGGAAGCCGCAACATTTCAGGATGCCATCCTGCCGTACCGGGGAGAAGCCTGGGGGAGGGCAGGAGCGGGACGTCCGAGGCCATGGATGGCCGAGGCCGAGCGCACAAGGATGTGCTCGTAGCGGTCCCGTTCCTGCCCTCCACCAGGCTTCCAACCCCGGGCCATGGTCACTCCTTCGTCGCGGCAATGGAGATGTTGCTCACCCCCGCCAGCCGCACCTGGTCCATCACCTCCACCAGCAGGCCGTTCTTCGAGTCGCGGTCCGCCTGGATCACCACCGCCGCCTCCGGGTTCTCCGCCTTGAAGCGCTCCACGTTGGCCCGCACCGCGCGCACGTCCACCTGCCGCTTGTCGATCCACACCTCGCCGTTGGCGGTGATGGCGATGAGGATGTTGCCCCGCTCCTTGCGCTCGGCGGTGTTGGCCGTGGGCCGGTTCACCTCCACGCCCGACTCCTTGATGAAGGAGGTGGTGACGATGAAGAAGATGAGCATGATGAAGACGATGTCCATGAGCGGCGTCAGGTCGATGCCGGGCTCCTCCTCTTCCTGGCAGTAGCGGCGTCTCATGCGCACTTCTCCTTCGCGGGATCACAGAGCAACAGGCGGTCGGCGGCCAGTTGCGTGTAGTAGTCGGCGTGGAAGCGCAGGCGGGTGCTGAAGTAGAGGCCGGAGAGCGCCACCACCATGCCCGCCATGGTGGGGATGGTGGCCATGGAGATGCCCGAGGCCATGAGGCGCGGGTTGCCGCTGCCGCTCACCGCCATGGTCTCGAACACCTGCACCATGCCGAAGACGGTGCCCAGCAGCCCCAGCAGGGGACAGAGCGCCACCAGCGCCCTGAGCAGCAGCAGGCCGCGGTGGAGCTCCAGCGAAAGCTCCGACACCAGCGCATCACGGATGCGGTGGGCGTGCCAGCTGTGTCTCTCGGGGCGCGCCTCCCACTCCGCCAGCACCCGCCTCAGGCGGCGGGGCCAGGTGATGCGCAGGAACCAGTAGCGCTCGATGATGAGGGTCCACAGCAGCAGGGCGGTGAAGAGGATCACCAGCAGCACGGGACCGCCCGCCTCGAGGAAGTCGCGGATCGATTCGAGGACCTGGAGAAAGGCCAGGTTCATCGCGTCTCCCCTTCGTGCAGCCGCTCCGCCTGCCGCGCGATGATGCCGGCGCTCTGCTCCTCCAGGATCTGCACCAGGGCACGGCTGCGACTGGCCACCAGGGCGTGGAGGAAGGTGAGCGGGATGGCTGCGGCGAGCCCCAGCACGGTGGTGACCAGCGCCTGGGAGATGCCGCCGGCCATGAGCTTGGGATCACCCGTGCCGAAGAGGGTGATGGACTGGAAGGTCTGGATCATGCCGGTGACGGTGCCCAGCAGCCCCAGCAGGGGCGCCATCACCGCCAGGATCTTGATGATGGAGAGACCCCGCTGCAACCTCGGCACCTCCTTCACCACCGCCTCGTCGATCTTTCGCTCCAACGTCTCCAGGTCGGTATCGCGGTTCTCCGTCCAGGCCAGCAGCACCCTTCCGAGGGGGTTGCTCCCGCGCGGCTCCTCCGGCTGCCTGAGCTGGGCCTTCACCCGCAGGGAGACCAGCCCCAGGGCCGCCAGGCGGTAGAGCGCCAGCAGCAGGCCGAAGGCCGCCAGGCCGATGATGACGTAGCCCACTGTCCTGCCCTGCTCCACCCGCTCCTTCAGGGTGGGCATCTGCACCAGCACGTTGAGGATGGCGCCGCGCGAGGGGTCCACCGCCATGGGCACCAGCCCCTGGCGGGCGGCCTGCAGGGCCTTCGCCATCTCCGTGTAGCGGCGCGCCGGCTGGCGCGGCAGCACCAGGAGCTGGTCGGTCTCGGGCAGGTAGCGCAGGAAGCGACCGCCGGCCACGGCGTCGAAGACCCCCACGCGCACCACCTCCTGCCGTTTCTCCGTGCCATCGGCCTCCACCACGGCATCGGTGTAGCGCACCACCTTGCCCGACTCGGCCATCTCGTGGAGCATCTGCATCCAGAGGTTTTCCAACTCGGGGATGGTGGGCAGCGCCTTCTGCCGGCTCATCTCCAGCAGCGCCTTGCCGCGGCCGGGATACTGGGCCGAGACCAGGGAGCCGTCGAGCACGCCGGCCACGTCGCCCGCCACCTGGCGCACCACGCCGAAGAGCTCGCCCAGGTCGCCCTGGCGCCGTTGCAGGGTCTCCTCCGCCTCGGCCAGCCGCTTCTCGTTCTCGTCGAAGCGGCGGCGCAGTTCCTCGCTGCGCGCCTGCTCCGCCGCCAGCCGCGCCTTGGCCTCGGCCAGCAGCTGCGCCTGGCGCTCGCGGGCGGCCCGGAACTCCGCCTCACGCCGGCGGTCGAGCTTCGCCTCCTGCTGGCGCGCCTGCTTCACCTCTTTCAGCAGTTCGTCCAGCGGGCCGGCAGAGGCGCCACCGGCCGGCAGCAGGAGCACCGCCAGGAGAATCGCCACGCCCCTCATTCGGCCACCTCCGGCGCCGGCACCGGCAGGCGCACCAGGTCGGGCGGCGCCTGCCTCCGGGCGATGCGCAGCGCCTCCATCACGGGCCTGCGGTAACTCTCATCCAGCCGCCTCCATTCACCGGCGGCGGCATCCCACACCGCCGTCTCCCGGTGGTCCAGGGTCTGGTAAAGGAGCAGCATGCGCCCCACCCGCAGGTAGTCCACCGAGCGCCGGCCCCGGGCCGTCTCCAGCTCGCCGGTATAGGCCTCCAGGGTGCGACCATACTCCATCTCCACCTGGTAGGCCTCGAGGATGCGCCGGTACTTCTCCGCCACCGAGATATCGGCCCGGTCCAGCAGCGCCTTCAGCTCCGCCACCCGCCGGCGCCGCTCCTCCGGCAGGAAGGGCAGGTCCAGCGCCACGAACTTCTCCAGCGTCTCCACCATGCGCCCCATCAGCGGCACCACCCCCTGCTGGGTGGCCTCGATGCCGGCCAGCTGCCGGTCGATGGCGGCCAGCTCCTGCTCCTGGGAACGGACCAGGCGCTCCACCTGGTCGTCGTAGCGCTTGAGGGTGTCGTACTGGCGCAGCACCAGCTTGTACTCGGCCAGCATCCGCTCGGTGTCGTCGGCCAGGCGGTCGATTCTCTTCTGCGAGGCGGCCGCGGCCTTCTCGACCTTCTCCTGCTCCTTCACCACGCCGGAGAGGGAGGCCGCCGAAAGCGGCGGCATCGCCAGCAACAGGGAAACCGTGAAGAGGAGCCGGCCGGGATCGATATTCAGCATGCGCAAAGTCGGGTCAGGAAAACATGGGGAACGATTATAGGAGCCCGCGAGCCGCCGGCGCCACGCGAAGCGGCCGCCGGGAGCGGCGGTTTCTGACCCAGGGCAAGTTCCGTGCGCGCGGCTGTGCCATATGGCACAGCCGGCTGCTCAATCGAACCGCTGGGTGTAGTCGAGGAACAGCACCCGCCCCTCGATGGGGTAGAGGTAATAGA
>JALWGP010000186.1 GCA_027038775.1 Sedimenticola sp.
GGCTTCTCCGGCCCCTGCCTCGTGTCGAGTCAGCTCGGCGGTGAGCGCGCCCCACAACGCCCGGGCAGGCACGTAGACGCGGGTACGGTTGAGGGACCCGGCGGGCGGTATCCCCACATACAGGGGTCTCTCGAGCCGCCAGATCCAGCGGTGCAGCAGCCACGTCTTCATTGCTTTGCCTCCACGCTCCGAGCCTTGGCGTGGTAGCGAGCATAGATGAGGGACTGCCGCAGGAGGTCACGCGCAAGCAGGAGCCTGTCGAGGTCTCCGGCGATGTCCTGGATGGTCTTGAACACGTCGCCGTCGCCAGAGCCAGACTCACCGGGCAGGTGGTGCCCCAAGAAGACGCGACACGCCTTGGTGATTGGTCTTCGCTCCTTCTTCTGGGCGAGGTAAAGGAAAAATGCATATACGCCCTGCGCCTCGAGGACCGAAAGCGCGTCTGTAAGCGTCTTGTCGTCGTCGCTTATCTCCGCGAGCTGCGCGCCAAGCCTGGCGCATTCCATGTCGAGGTTGGTGGCCATCTAACTCCCCTCCGGACTGTTCTGGTGGTTCTCCCCCGAATTGCCCTGCTCCTTTTGCTGCCCATCGGGATCGTTGAGCACGCGCAGCCGCCCCATCCCGCGGGTGCCCATACCGCCGATGCCGAGGGCCTGGAGATAGGGGAATCCCGTTGCGACCACTTCGTGGATCTGCTGCATGCTCTTCACGGCCTCCACTTCGCCGGAGCCGATCCGGAAGTGTTTTGGATTCCGGCACGTGATGTCCCAAATCAGCACCGTCCCGCGCGGCAGCGCTTCGTAGGTGAACAGGGCACCTGCCTCGGCTGCGCCGGTGGCCGGGTCGATGGCCACCGACGTGCGCACCTCCAGGTTGCTGTTCACCACGTGGCTGAAGAGTTTGTCGGAGACGATGCCGACCCGGTCACGGATGTAGTCGGGCACGCCAAGCCTGTTCAGCGTCTTCGTCACCTTCTTCGCGTCCTCATACCGCCTCACCTCAAGCAGGAGCCAGCCCAGGTTTAGCGGAGCACTCGATGACTCAGCGCGGTAGAGTACGTTGTCTGTGATGGCACTCAGATTCCCAACATCAGCCCCTGCCCCGTCATCTCCCGTGTCGTCAGATCGCGCGTGGTCCACGACCGCCCCGGAATCCCGGAGCGAGGAGAGCTGCCGCAGCGCCACCGGTGCGGTGATCCAAAGCGGCCCGGACCGGGTGGCGACCGGGAAGAGCAGCACGTGCGCGTCGCTGAACGACGCGAGCCCGGCGAAACCACCGCGCTCGCCGCGAGCGAAACCAAACACCGTGCACACCTTGCAGTCAGGCTGGCCGCAGTGACCTCCCGAACCGTCAGTGCCCGGCTGCCCCTGACCGGCACAGTCGGGGAAGTAGGGCTTCTTTTTGCCGTTCACCTTGCGACCGCCGTTGCTGGCCTGCTCGTGCATCGCCACGTAGCTGCGCAGCACACCCGCCAGGCTCGATCCCGGAATCTTGGGCACCCCGGTCACCGGGTCGCGAACGATGCTGTTGTCCACCCGGCCGAGGCGCGCCCCTCCGGTGCCGACGTGGATGGGGTCCAGGGCGAGGCCCATGACGCGGTGGACCTCGAAGCTCTGCTGACCCGTGGACGGTGTTTTCTGATCACTCATGTGTCTTCCTCCGTGGAGAGTTTGAGGACGTGCAGGTGCCAGGCCAGGGACTCCTCGAGCAGGCTTTGCCCGGGTAGACCCCTGCGAGCAGCGTCGAGCAGAGTGTCCAGGGCTGCTGGCGGCGGACCCAAGCTGTCGAGGAGCACGGCTCGGACAAAGGCGAGCCACGCCTGCTCATCCAGCCGGCCATCCGGGTCGGTCCAGCGAGCGCGGGCGTCGGCGATCGCCGCCTCGGCAGCGTGCAGGGCGGCCCGACCCGGGGCGACCGTGTCGACGATCCGCCAGACGTCGCGCGTCGTGTTCCAGTCGGCGAGGGGCATGGGCTGCACCGGCTCGAAACGACGCGCCGTGCTGTCGAGGAAGGTGCGGGCGAAGCGCCCGGGCCGCACGAGCACTGCGTCGCCTGGACGCAACTCTGCAACCCACCGGTAGACGCGGGCCGCACCCATGCGCCGGGGAACGAGAAAATCGTGGCGCTCGCGCAGCACGCCATCCTCGACGGCCACGTTGGGGTAGTAAACATCGTCTCGACCGTCGGGAAGAGACGTGGGCACGACGTGCAGCTCGCGGCACCCATCGGGGCGCACCAAGGTGAGCGCTGTCACCGAATCGCGGCGCTCCACCAGTTCGACACGCCACCACGCCGGCTCGCCCTGGTCCAGGCGATCCTCCAGGTTCCGCGCCGCCTCGATGACGGCCTGGTAGGGCGTCTTGCGAGAGAAGGCGACGACGCCCGTCGATAGCGGCAGGTCGGCCCACACCCGCCCCATCTCCTCATGCCAGCGGCGCACTGCGAGGTCAAGGCACCTGTCGGCCGCATCGAGCGGCACGAGGAAGCGGAAACGCTCCGGGTTCTCCTCGAGGACGATAACCGGGTCGTAGCTGGCCAGCGGAGCCGGCGCCTCAGCCACCGTGTTGATGGTGAGCGTGACCGTATTCCCCTCATCGTCTTTCAGCTCGCAGGTCCGGCCCTTCAGCCCTTCGACCTGTTCCATGCGCTCGAAAAGGCGGCCGAGGTTGCAGATCGTGACCAGGCCGTCCAGCTCGTCGAGGTAGACCAGCTCGAAGGGCGCGTCGGCTCGGTCTGGGAGGTGTCCGGCATAGGTCTGCCTGTTGCGTAATCGCCCTGTGGAGGTGCTCGCCTTCAGAAACCGCCGGCGCCGGCGCGGCTTTTCTGATGGCCACTGCTTCCGCAACTCGGCGCGCACGTCGTTGAGCACGCGCTCGAAGAAGGCGCGGGCCTCGCGCCAGAAGCGGTGGACCCGACCAGGCGAGGCATTCTTGCGCAGGAGCTGGTGGGCGAGCCATCGGGCGCGGCCCTCGTCGTCGAGTTTATCCCAGGTCGGTGCATCGGAACGGTCCTCGACGACCTTCTGAAAAAAGCTGCGAAGACTCGTTTCGTGGGCGAACCCGGCGTTGAACCCTTCCAGGACCGGGTCGGACAGCTTATCCTTTTTCTTTTCTGGGTGCCAGACGTAACTGCGGACATGATCCAGGAAAGACCGGGCGGGGGCGTCCACGGCAATCGGGTTTTCCTTGCCGGGGATTCTCGGGTTGTGATCGCGCCACGTGGCTGCGCTGTGGACCCGTAACCCATCGATCCCCGAGCCGTCGAGCCAGGGCTCCAGGCCGAGACGCAGGGTGACCAGGGCCACCACGGCGGAGCTGGCAATCCCCAGGGGGGTGATGAGCAGCGCCAGCACGGTGAACACGGAGGCCACCATGACGGCCTGCATCCGGCCTTTCATGATGAAGGCCGCCAAGGCCTTCATCAGGCTTTCTCCCGCGCAAAGCCGGAACTCACATGGTGTCCCGGCCTGCGCGATCTACAAGGGGTAATCCACATTTTCTTTTGGATAAACAATCTCCTGGAGGAGAAAGTTGATCCTGAAAAGAAACTTACTTGTGGGAGTCGGTGTAAGGCATCAGGGCCAGGAAACGGGCGCGCTTGATGGCCGTGGCCAACTGGCGCTGATACTTGGCGCTGGTACCGGTGATGCGGCTGGGCACGATCTTGCCCGACTCGCTGACATACTGCTTGAGCAGCGCGAGATCC
>JALWGP010000187.1 GCA_027038775.1 Sedimenticola sp.
CTCCCGGGCCACGTCCAGCACCAGGCCACGCACCACGCCGGCCACGCCGCAGCGGTCGATGAGCGGGGTGTGCAGCTCCCCGCGAATCACCAGGAAGAGGTTGCTCAGGGTGCCCTCCACCACGAACCCCTCGGTGTCGAGCATCAGCCCCTCTCCCTCCTCGAACTCCCGCCGGGCCAGCACCTGTGCCAGGCGGTTGAGGTGCTTGAGGCCGGCGTAGCCCGGCTGGGAGCCGAGTCGCTGACGGCAGAAGACGAGGGGAAGGGAGGCGGGTGCGGCGGCGGGTCCCGGCCAGGAAAAGAGCTCCAGGATGCGAGTGGGCCGGGGATCGGAGGGAGGGCGGTATCCCCGCTCCGACTCGCCCCGGGTGACGACAATCTTGAGGACGGCGGCCTGCTCGTCACCGATGACTTCCCTCGCCTCCTCTTCCAGGCGCGCGGGGTCGGGCGCGGGAATGCCCAGCTGTTCGCAGCCCAGGGAGAGCCGTTCCAGGTGGCGCCGCCACAGGGCCGGCTCACCGTCGACCACGGCAATGGTCTCGAAGAGACCGTCGCCGAACTGGAGCCCGCGGTCGAGGATGGAGAGGCGGCTTCCCGCTTCCCCGTTGACCAGGCTCCGGATCAAGCGTTCGAAGGGCAAGTCAGCCCTTGTAGAGACGGAACGCCAGGGTCCCGTTGGTGCCGCCGAAACCGAAGGAGTTGGAGAGCGCCACCTCGATCTTCATCTCGCGCGCCGTGTGCGGCACGTAGTCGAGGTCGCATTCGGGATCGGGGTTGTCCAGGTTGATGGTGGGCGGCGCCACCTGGTCACGCAGCGCCAGCACGGTGAAGACCGCCTCGGCCCCGCCGGCTGCGCCCAGCATGTGGCCGGTCATGGACTTGGTGGAGCTCACCGGCACCTTGTAAGCGTGGTCGCCGAAGGCGCGTTTCACCGCCATGGTCTCGGCGATGTCGCCCGCGGGGGTGGAGGTGCCGTGGGCGTTGATGTAGTCCACCTCCTCGGGGTTGATGCCGGCGTCCTCCATGGCCAGGCGCATGCACTCGGCCGCCCCCTCGCCGTTGGGCGAGGGCGAGGTCATGTGGTAGGCATCGGAGTTCATGCCCGCACCCACCAGCTCGCAGTAGATCTCGGCGCCGCGTGCGAGCGCGTGCTCCAGCTCCTCGATCACCACTACGCCGGCGCCGTCGCTGAGCACAAACCCGTCGCGGTCCCGGTCCCAGGGACGGCTCGCCTTCTGCGGCTCGTCGTTGCGGGTGGAGAGCGCCCGCGCTGCGGCGAAGCCGCCCAGCCCGGTGGGCGTGGTAGCCATCTCGGCGCCACCGGCGATGACCACGTCGGAGGTGCCGTACTGGATCAGGCGCATGCCGTCGGCGATGCAGTGCGCGGCACTGGAGCAGGCGGAGACGATGGAATAGTTGGGGCCCTTGAAGCCGTTGAGAATGGAGATCTGCCCCGCCGCCATGTTGATGATGTTGGCCGGCACGAAGAAGGGCGAGATCTTGCGCGGCCCCCCCTTGAGGTAGGCGGCGTAGTTGTCCTCGATACCACCGATGCCGCCGATGCCGGACCCCACCACCACACCGATGCGGCGGGCGTTCTCCTCGGTCACTTCCAGGCCGGCGTCACGGATCGCCTGGTGGGCCGCCGCGATGCCGTAGTGGATGAACGGATTCATCTTCCGCGCATCCTTCCTGGGGATGTACTCGGTGATGTCGAAGTCGTAGATGGGTCCACCGAAACGGACACTGAAAGGTTCGATGTCCATGTGCGTGATCGGCCTGATGCCGCTCTTCCCGGCCAGGATGTTCTCCCAGGCACTGGGCACATCCAGACCCACCGGCGACACGAGACCGAGCCCGGTGACGACTACCCTTCTCTTGGACATATCGGGAAACCCTCTGTTTGCTTCGACTGTAGACATCTCCCGGCCTGATGCTGGCCGGCGGGATGCGCGTCAGATCAGGGGGAGATGGATGGCAGTGAGTGCCTGCAGGAATCAGCTGTGCGCGTTGATGTAGTCCACGGCCTGCTGCAGGGTGGTGATGTTCTCGGCCTCCTCGTCGGGAATCTCACACTCGAACTCCTCCTCGAGGGCCATGACCAGTTCCACGGCGTCCAGGGAATCAGCGCCCAGGTCATCGATAAAGGAAGCGTCGGGAGTGACCTCGTCCTCACTCACACCGAGCTGTTCAGCGACAATCTTCTTGACACGTTCTTCAATGCTGCTCATTTCTTTGATTTCCTCCAGGATTTGAGCGCGATCCAGCGCCGCGCGTGGGTATTTTATGCGTAAATCCGCCCTGTTCCAACAACGGGAACGGGGTTTTCAGGCCATGTACATGCCGCCGTTCACGTGCAGGGTGGTGCCGGTGACGTAGGCGGCATCGTCGGAGGCGAGAAAGGCCACCGCCGCCGCGATCTCCTCGGGCTGGCCCAGCCTGCCCAACGGGATGGCTGCCAGCAGCTGCTTGCGCTGGGCCTCGGGCAGCTCGCGGGTCATGTCGGTGTCGATGAAGCCGGGCGCCACCGCGTTCACCGTGATGCCCCGGGCGCCGATCTCCTGGGCCAGGGACTTGGTGAAACCGATCATGCCAGCCTTGGCGGCAGCGTAGTTGGTCTGCCCGGCGTTGCCGCTCACCCCCACCACCGAGGTGATGTTGACGATGCGGCCCCGGCGCGCCTTCATCATGCCGCGCACGCAGGCCTTGCAGACCCGGTAGAGGGAGCTGAGGTTGGTCTCGATGACGGCGTTCCACTCCTCCGGCTTCATGCGCATGAGCAGGTTGTCGCGGGTGATGCCGGCGTTGTTCACCAGCACGGTGATCACGCCGTACTTCTCCTCGACGGCCTTGACCACCTCCGCCACGGAATCGTCGTCGGCCACGTCCAGCTTCATGCCGCATCCCTGGATACCGGTCTCGGAAAAATAGGCGGTGATGGCTTCGGCACCGGCATCGGAAGTGGCGGTACCCACCACGGTGCAGCCTTCCCCACCCAGGCGGGTGGCGATGGCGCGGCCGATGCCCCGGCTGGCGCCGGTGACGAGAGCGATACGGGCTTCAGGCATTGGTGACCTCCAGCGCTTTCTCCAGTGATGCCGGGTCGAACACCGGCAGGAATTGCAGGTTCTTGTCGATGCGGCGGCCCAGGCCGGTGAGCACCTTGCCCGGCCCCGCTTCGATGATCTTTTCCACGCCCCGCCCGGCCATGGCCTGGATGGTTTCCACCCAGCGCACCGGGCTGTGGAGCTGCTGCACCAGCTTCTCGCGCAGCGCCTCCACGCTGTCGGCCCCGGCCACGTCCACGTTGTGCAGCACGGGAACGGACGGCATGCGGATCTCGACACGGGCGAGTTCCTCCGCCAGCCGCTGCGCCGCCGGCTCCATCAGGGCACAGTGGGAGGGCACGCTCACCGGCAGCGGCAGCGCCCGTTTCGCACCCGCCTCCTTCGCCAGTCCCATGGCGCGCTCCACCGCTTCCTTCTCGCCAGCGATGACCACCTGGCCCGGCGAGTTGAAGTTCACCGCCTCCACCACGCCGCCCTCGGCGGCCTGCGCGCAGAGTTCGCGCACCTGGTCATCCTCCAGGCCGAGGATGGCGGCCATGGCGCCGGTGCCGGCGGGCACCGCCTCCTGCATAAAGCGGCCGCGCGCCGCCACCAGCTTCACGGCATCGGAAAAATCGAGGGCCTGTGCCGCCACCAGGGCACTGTATTCACCCAGGCTGTGACCAGCCATCACCGCGGGCACGGCACCCCCCTGTTCGCGCCAGGCACGCCAAGCCGCCACGCCGGCGGTGAGCATGGCCGGCTGGGTGTTCTCGGTGCGGTTGAGCGCCTCTTCCGGGCCCTCGGTGACCAGCTTCCACAGGTCCAGCCCGAGGGCGTCGGAGGCCTCTTCGTAGAGTTCTCTCACCTGCGGGAAGGCCTCGGCGAGGGCGGTGGACATGCCCAGGGACTGGGAGCCCTGGCCGGGAAAGACGATGGCAATGGAATCGCTCATGGTGACCTGTCCGGTATTCAGAACTTGAGCAGAATGGAGCCCCAGGTGAAGCCGCCGCCGAAGGCCTCCAGCAGCAGGGTCTCGCCCCGCCGGATGCGTCCGTCGCGCACGGCAGTGTCCAGCGCCAGCGGCACCGAGGCGGCCGAGGTGTTGCCGTGCTCGTCCACCGTCACCACCACGTTGTCCATGGACATGCCCAGCTTGCGGGCGGTGGCCTTGATGATGCGGATGTTGGCCTGGTGGGGCACCAGCCAGTCGATGTCGCTCTTTTTCAGGTGGTTGGCCGCCAGGGTCTCGTCCACGATGCGCCCCAGGGTGTTGACGGCCATCTTGAAGACCTCGTTGCCCTTCATCTGCATGTAGTGGGGATCGCCCGACTCCAGCTCCATGTCGAAGCCGCGGGAGATGCCGCCAGGCACGTGCAGCAGTTCCTCGTAGGCGCCGTCGGCGTGAAGATGGGTGGAGAGGAGACCGGGCTCGTCGGATGCCTGCAGCACCACGGCGCCCGCCCCGTCGCCGAAGAGGATGCAGGTACTGCGGTCGCTCCAGTCCACGATGCGGGAGAGGGTCTCGGCCCCGACCACCAGGGCGTTGCGTGCGCTGCCGGTGCGGATGAACTTGTCGGCCACGCCCATGGCGTAGATGAAGCCGGTGCAGACCGCCTGGATGTCGAAGGCGGCGCAGCCGTGGTTGCCGAGCCGCTGCTGCAGCAGGCAGGCGGTACTGGGAAAAATCTTGTCGGGGGTGGTGGTGGCGACGACGATGAGATCGAGGTCCTGCGCCTCCAGGCCAGCCGCCTCCAGCGCCCGGCGTGCCGCCTGCTCGGCCAGGTCGCAGGTGGTCTCGCCCTCGGCGGCGATGTGCCGCTTGCGAATGCCGGTGCGCTCCCGGATCCACTGGTCCGAGGTATCCACCATCTTCTCCAGGTCCTGGTTGGAGAGGACCCTCTCGGGAAGGTGGCCGCCGGTGCCGGTGATGCGCGACCAGGCGCTCATACCGTGGCCCTTTGCTGCAGCTGCTGGGCCACACGGTCCTCGATGCGGCTGGAGACGTCCGCGATCACCGCCTTGGCGGCGATATCGATGGCGTGGGTGTAGGCCAGCACGTCCGCACCGCCGTGGCTCTTGACCACCACCCCGCGAAGCCCCAGCAGGCTGGCGCCGTTGTAGCGGCGGGGATCGATGCGCCGGCTCACGCCCTTGAGCACGGGCAGCGCGCAGAGCGCCGCCACCTTGGTGAAGAGGTTGCGGGTGAAGCCCTCCTTGAGAATGCCCCGGATCATCTTGGCCACCCCCTCGCTGGTCTTGAGTGCCACATTGCCGACGAAGCCGTCGGTGACCACGATGTCCACCTCCTCGTTGACGTAGATGTCATCCCCTTCCACGTAGCCCATGTAGTTGAGGGAGGAGCCGCGCAGCAGCTGGTCGGCCAGCTTCACCTGCTCGTTGCCCTTGATCTCCTCCTGGCCGATGTTGAGCAGTCCCACCCTGGGACGCTCGATGCCATCGAGCACGGTCACCAGCTCGGAACCCATGACGGCGAACTGGAGCAGGTGTTCCGCGCTGCAGTCCACGTTGGCGCCGAGATCCAGCATCCAGGTGCGCCCGCCCATGCAGGGCAGCGCAGTGATGATGGCAGGCCGGTCCACGTGGGGCAGCATCTTGAGGACGAAACGGGCGGTGGCCATGAGCGCCCCGGTATTGCCGGCGCTGACGCAGGCGTTCGCCTCACCCTCCTTCACCAGATTGAGCGCCACCCGCATGGAGGAGTCCTTCTTCTTGCGCAGCGCCACCGAGGGCAGCTCGTCCATGCCCACCTCCTGGGAGGCGTGGCGCAGGCGCAGCCCGGCAGGCAGATCACCGGGCAGGTGCTCCTTCAGCACCTCCTCCCTGCCCACCAGGATCAGCTCGTGCTGCGGGTGTTCCTTGAGGTAGCGCAGGGCCGCCGGCACTACCACGGAGGGACCGTGGTCCCCACCCATGGCGTCCAGGGCGATGGTTATCTTTCCGACCACTCGGGAATACTCCGGCAGCTCAGCGGGCGGCCGGCGAGAACCGGGAAGCATTCACTGCCACAGCGGGGACCTTGCCGAAGCCGGGTTCTCTGTCAGTTGTTGATGACCTTGCGCCCACGGTAGAAGCCATCGGGGGTCACATGGTGACGCAGATGGGTCTCACCAGAAGTGGGATCGACGGAAAGGGTCTCCGGCTTGAGGGCGTCGTGGGAGCGACGCATGCCGCGCTTGGAAGGGGTCTTGCGATTCTGTTGTACCGCCATGGGGTCTTCTCCTGCAATTTCTCAACTGTGGTTCCCGCCGGTCTTGAGAGCGGCGAGTACGGCAAAGGGGTTCGGCTTCTCCTGCTGCGCGGCCGGTTCCTCCGGCTCACGGTGCCTGTGCCCGGAGCAGCTCCCCGCCGCATGGCGCGGCGAGACGGGGATGCTCAAGAGCAGCTCGTCTTCCACCAGCTCCCGCACCTGGAGCAGCTCCTTCTCCTGCAGCAGCAGGGGATCGAGCTCCCTGGGCAGCTGCTCCGCCTCCAGCGGTCCGCGCACCAGCGCCAGGGCGCCCTCCGCGTCCACCTGGTGGCTCATGGAGTTCAGGCAGCGCTGGCACTCCAGCCGCAGCTCGGCCTTCACCGAGCTGTGGATCACCGAGCGGCCGTGCTCGTCCCGCCCGAAACGGAAGCGGTAACTCACCTCGCCGCCGCTTTCGCGCAGCAACGGCGCCAGCCGCGGCAGGGCGGAAAGCGCAATATCCCCCTCCAGGACAGCCTCCTGTTCAGACAGCAACCAGGGGTCTACACGCTCGGGGGTGGGCCGCGCCATAAGCTGCGTATGATAGGAAAATTCCCCTGTCAGGTCAAAGAAGAAAGCGTCCCGGCCGCCGCTGAATGCGGCGGCCGGCAACAGGGAAAGGAAAGTCCGCGACCGGACTTCTCAGGCCGCCCGGGTCTCCAGGGTGGCGGAATCCTTCCTGCTGTGGCAGGTCTGCTCCTTCTCCAGCCCGCGTGCCACCAGATCAGCCAGGGTGATGTCGGTGAGGAAGTCGTAGATCTGGCGACTCAGGTCGTCCCACAGGCTATGGGTGAGACAGCGCTGGCCGCCACGGCAGTCCTCCTTGCCCCGGCAGCGGGTGAACTCCACCCACTCGTCCACGGCGCAGATGATGTCGGCGATGGAGATCTCGTCCGCCGGGCGCCCCAGGAAATAGCCGCCGCCGGGGCCGCGCACGCCGCGCACCAGTTTGCGCGCGCGCAGGGCAGCGAACAGCTGCTCCAGGTAGGAGAGGGAGATGCCCTGGTTCTCCGAAATGTCCGACAAGGTCACCGGACCCTCCTGGCCGTTGAGGGCCAGATCCAGCATTGCCGTGACCGCGTAGCGGCCCTTGGTTGAAAGTCTCATGCTCTTCACTCCTCCTCGATTCTGTGCGAGGAAATTAACTTAGTGTTTTACTCGGTAATTAAGCCTACCATTAACCCTGCATTTCAGTCAACAATTCCGACGAACGGTCGAAACGGTGACCCTGGTGGGCGCAGAAGGCGAGCCACTTGGAGAGAAAAAGCTGAACTTTCCAGCGGTTGCGAAGGCTGGGATGCTGGTAGCCGGCGTTCAGCGGCAGCGCGCTCTGGCGCAGGTTCATCACCTCCACCTGGGCGGCGTCGTGGTAGAGGCGCAGCACGGCATCAGGGTCGGGAACCTGCCCCCGGTGGTGGGAGAAATAATAGGTGAGGTGCACCACCGTGGTGTAGGGGGTCTGTTCCAGCACTTCCAGGTAGAGATCCATCTGCCCGGGCCGGGAGGACTTCAACAGTCCCTGCTGGCGCCGCAGCCCCGGCGCCATCGCCATGAGCTGCCAGTAGTTCTCCTCGCACAGGTCGAGGAGCTGGCCCACCGTGGGAGCGCGGTCCAGGAGCGAGGCGAGCTGTGAAACCCAGGGAAACTGCATCAGCGGACGACAGAACGAAAACCGGGGGCTCCAGGCCCCCGGTTTCCATCCCTGTTCGAAATCGGAAGGTCAGGCCTGTTCACCGCCCTGGCTTTCCGCAATCTGCCTGCGCACGTCGTCCATGTCCAGCGCCTGGGCCTGCTCCACCAGCTGGCGGAAGGCCCCTTCGGGCAGGGCGCCGGCCTCGGCGTAGATGATGATCTGGTCGCGGAAGATCATGAGGGTGGGAATGGAGCGGATCTGGAAGTGCATAGCCAGCTCCTGCTCCTCCTCGGTGTTGACCTTGGCGAAGACGATGTCCGGGAACTCCTCGGAAACCTTGTCGTAGGTGGGCGCGAAGCTTTTGCAGGGCCCGCACCAGGGTGCCCAGAAGTCGATGATCACGAAGGGATTGTTGTTGATGGTCTCTTCAAAGTTTTCTTTGGTCAGTTCTGTAACAGCCACGCAAGGTCTCCGAAATGGATTGGGTTTGTCGAAAATCAGTATAGCAAAGCGATCCCGGAAAAGGCCGCGCCGGGCCAGGCCGAACGAAAAAACCGGGGCCTGCGCCCCGGTCCTCGTCGGTCCTCAGCCCTCCAGGCCGGCGAAGATGGCGTCGCGGATCTCCTCCACGCTGCCCACGCCGTTCACCTTCACGTACTTGACGTTGCCGGCCTCGGCCTCCTTCGTGTAGAAGTCGATGAGGGGCTCGGTCTGCTCGTGGTAGACGCGCAGGCGCTCGCGCACCGTCTCTTCCTTGTCGTCGTCACGCTGGATGAGATCCTCGCCGGTGACGTCGTCCTTGCCCTCCACCTTGGGCGGATTGAAGATGACGTGGTAGGTGCGGCCCGAGGGCAGGTGCACCCGGCGGCCGGACATGCGCTTGATGATCTCCTCGTCGGGGACGTCGATCTCCACCACGGCGTCGATCTGGATGCCCGCCTCCTTCATGGCCTCGGCCTGGGGAATGGTGCGGGGGAAGCCGTCGAAGAGGTAGCCGTTCTTGCAGTCGTCGTCCTTGATGCGCTCCTTCACCATGCCCATGATGATGTCGTCGGAGACCAGGCCGCCCTCGTCCATGATCTTCTTGGCCGCCTTGCCCAGCTCGGTACCCGCCTTCACGTGCGCGCGCAGCATGTCTCCGGTGGAGATCTGGGGAATGTTGTACTTCTCCTTGATGAAATTGGCCTGCGTGCCCTTGCCGGCACCCGGACCGCCCAGCAGAATGATTCGCATCTTCTAGCCCCCTGTCTGGTTTGGAAAGTTCCCGGAGTGTGCCACAACCGGCCGCGGCAGGAGTATTCGAGCCTGCCAATGGGCGGATTGAGGGTTTTTATGCCTGATGCAGCAGTTGTCCTCTGCCCGGAAGGGGTTGGTGGAACCGCCACAAGCACATCCATGTGCACTCGGCCCCGGCCATCCCTGGCCTCGGACGTTCCACCCACCTTTTCCGGGCAGAGGGCAGAACGGGCAATAAGAGATGATCAGGCCTGGGTCTTGCCGCTGCCCGCCATCTCCAGCATCAGCCGGTTGAGACGGTGGACAAAACTGGCCGGGTCCTCGAGCTGCCCGCCCTCGGCCAGCATGGCCTGGTCGTAGAGCAGGCGCGCCAGCTCGTCGAAACGCTCGCCCTCCTCCTGCTCCATACGGGCCACCAGGGGATGGTCCATGTTGAGCTCCAGGATGGGGGTGGGCATGGGCGCGTCCTGCCCCAGCTGCTTGAGCACCCGGGCCAGGTTCTGGCTCATCTCGTACTCATCCACCACCAGGCAGGCAGGCGACTCCACCAGGCGGCTGGAGACGCGCACCTCCTTCACCAGGTCGCCCAGGGCCTCCTTGACCTTCTGCAGGAACTCCTTGTGGGCCTCGGCGATCTTCTCCTGCTCTTCCTTCTGCTCCTTCTCCTCCAGCTCGCCGAGGTCGAGCTGGCCCTTGGCCACCGAGCGGAAGGGCTTGCCCTTGTACTCGGTGAGGTGGGACATGAGCCACTCGTCCACCCGGTCGGTGAGCAGCAGCACCTCGATGTCCTTCTTCTTGAACACCTCCAGGTGGGGGCTGTTGCGCGCCGCGGCCAGGGTGTCGGCGGTGATGTAGTAGATCTTCTCCTGCTTCTCGGGCATGCGCTCGAGGTAGTCGTCCAGCGACACCGTCTGCTCGTCGCCTTCCGACTTCGTCGTGGCGAAGCGCAGCAGACCGGCGATGCGCTCGCGGTTGGCGAAGTCCTCCGCCGGCCCTTCCTTGAGCACCTTGCCGAACTCCTTCCAGAAGGTCCGGTACCTGTCGGGCTCGTTCTTCGCCAGGTTCTCGAGCAGGCCGAGGATGCGCTTGACGTTGGCGGCGCGGATGCTGTCGATCACCTTGTTGTGCTGCAGCAGCTCGCGCGAGACGTTGAGCGGCAGGTCGTCCGAATCCACCACCCCTTTCACGAAGCGCAGGTAGTGGGGCATCAGCTTGTCGGCCTCGTCCATGATGAAGACGCGGCGCACGTAGAGCTTGACGCCGTGTTTCTGGTCCCGGTCCCACAGGTCCCAGGGGGCCTTGGAGGGAATGTAGAGCAGCGAGGTGTACTCGTGCTTGCCCTCCACCCGGTTGTGGGTCCAGGCCAGGGGATCCTCAAAGTCGTGGGTGATGGACTTGTAGAACTCCTTGTACTCCTCGTCGGAGATCTCGGACTTGTTGCGCATCCACAGGGCGGTGCCCTTGTTGACCTGTTCCCATTCGATCTCGTCCTTTTTCTCTTCTTCTTCGCCCATCGCCTCCTTGGGCATCTCGATGGGAATGGGCAGGTGGTCGGAGAACTTGTGGATGATGGAGCGCAGCCGCCAGCCGTCGAGGAACTCCTTTTCGTCCTCGCGCAGGTGCAGGGTCACCTCGGTGCCGCGGCCCGCCTTCTCGATGGTCTCGATGGTGTAGCCGCCCTCGCCGGTGGACTCCCAGCGCACGCCGTGCTCCTTGCCGAAACCGGCGCGTCGGGTGGTAAGGGTCACCTTGTCGGCCACGATGAAAGCGGAGTAGAAGCCCACGCCGAACTGGCCGATGAGCTGGGCGTCGGCCTCCTCGTTGCCGGTCATCTTCTCAAGGAACTTGCGGGTGCCCGAGCTGGCGATGGTGCCGATGGTCTCCATCACCTCGTCCCGGGTCATGCCGATGCCGTTGTCGGCCACGGTAACGGTGCCGGCATCCTTGTCCACCCAAACGCGGATGCGCAGGTTGGGGTCCTCCTCGTAGAGAGCATCATCGGAGAGTGCCTCGAAACGCAGTTTCTCGATGGCGTCCGAGGCGTTGGAGATCAGCTCGCGCAGGAAGATCTCCTTGTTGCTGTAGAGGGAACGGATCACCAGGTTCAGTACCTGGCTCACCTCCGCCTGAAATTCCAGGGTCTCTTTGTGAGCTTCCACACTCATCTCTTTCCTCTCGCGATTGGACGAAATTTCCTCAAGCGGCCAACTTGGGGGCAAAAACCGCGATTTCAAGCAGCAACTTTTTGGTGCTGTGCCATACTCCAGAACAATTAACAGGTAACAAGCCCGCCCGATGGGGAGGCCCGGGAAGGGGCTGTCGGGGACGCTACAAGCACATCCATGTGCGCTCGGCCTCGGCCATCCCTGGCCTCGAACGCCCCGCCATCCCCTTCCCGGGCCTCCCCATCGGGCTCCGAAACAACCCTCTGGCTCTTCTTGTCATTCATGTGACGATGCGCGAAACCGGGAAAAAGCTGCTGCCCTTTGCCCTGTTGCTGTTCCTGCTGCTCGCCGGCCAGGCGCAGGCC
>JALWGP010000188.1 GCA_027038775.1 Sedimenticola sp.
CGCTACAGCTCATCCCGCGAAAGCAGCGACCGAAACGCACGTGCACGAGGGAGACATCCGGTTGTTCGATCCGCTACAGCTTATCCCACGAAAGCAGCGACTGAAACGCTATTACGAGAGCTGGCCCGGATGCGTGATCTACCGCTACAGCTTATCCCACGAAAGCAGCGACTGAAACTAATAGGGGCCGTGCCAGGTGTCCGGGTCGGGCTCGCCGCTACAGCTTATCCCACCCTGAATTCAACCAATAACCGCAACACCGCCCTGTGTGGCGTCCTGCCGGTATAGCACTTCACAAAACACCTCAATCGGTGCTTAATAGCCAAGCCGTTTCCTCGGCCGCATGTTCAGCTTGCGCTCCACTTCCGCAATCTCCTCGTCTGTCACCTGATCGAAGTCCGTCCCCTTCGGAAAGTACTGGCGGATCAGGCCATTCGTGTTCTCATTCGTCCCACGTTCCCAGCTGTGGTACGGCCGGGCGAAGTAGACGTCGCCCCCCAGCGCCTCTGAGTCAGTTGCCCGTAGTGCCTCATGTGCATGCCTGTCTGGGTTTGGGGGCAGAGCCACCCCTTCCAGGCGGAGACTGACTCCCTCTTCAGCTTCAGGCGTTGCAGTTATTCTGTGAATTCAGGTCCCGAAAGGGCCAGCGAAAGAAAAGGGCGGTCCAGGTGGGCCGCCCTTTTTGCGCTCCGGTGGATCAACCTGCATTGCCCTGCTATATTCTGACCATTCAGATCAGAATCGGAGAGGCATCATGCGTCATTGGCAGATGCAGGAGGCCAAGGCCAAGCTTTCGGAGGTCATCCGGGATGCCGAGCACGAAGGCCCGCAGGAGATCACGCTGCATGGCAAGCCGGTGGCGGTCGTCTTGTCGCGCGAACATTACGAGCGATTGACCGGCACGGGGGAGTCGCTGGTCGCCTTCATGCGCCGCTCCCCCCTCCATGGGGTCGAGGAGGTCGATCTTGAACGGGACAACAGCCTCACCCGCGAGGTCGAGCTTTGAGCTACCTGATCGACACCAACGTCCTGTCCGAATTGCGCCGCAGGAAACCGGATCCAGGCGTCGTTGCGTGGTTCGAGGAGCGACCGGCGACCACGCTGTACATCAGCGTGCTGACCCTCGGGGAGATCAGGAAAGGCATCGAAGCCCTCGGCAACAGTAACCGCAAGCTCAAGTTGCTGGACTGGCTGGAAACCGGGTTGCCGGCATTTTTCTCTGGCCGGATACTGCCCATCGACACGGAAGTGGCTGACCGCTGGGGCCGGTTGCTCGCCGCTGCGGGGCGCCCGCTGCCAGCCATCGACAGCTTGCTTGCGGCCACTGCCTTGGCCCATGGGTTAGCCTTGGTCACTCGCAATGTAAATGATTTTCCACATCCGGATCTCCAAATCATCAATCCTTGGGAACCAGAGGAACCCTAGTTCCATTGGGGCCGCATGGCATCTGACGCAAATTGAGGGCGGATTGGTGGCTATACTCGTTTCAACGAAGTGCTCGCGCGAACGTTCTTTCAGCCGAACTGCCGCCGGAACCGAAAGACACCGAAGGCGAAGAGCAGACTGCCCAGCACGGCCAGCCCCAGCACCGAGTCCCACAGCACCTCCAGCCCCGCCCCCTTGAGCAGGATGCCGTAGCCCAGCTCAATAAACCAGTAGAGGGGTGAGATCACCATGAGCCGGCGCAGCAGCCAGGGCATGGCCTCGGGCGGCGTCCAGGCGCCCGAGAGCAGCAGCATGGGCATGAGCACCACGATCACCAGCATGCTCACCTGGCCGAGGTTGCGGCTGAGGGTGGCAATGAAGAGCCCCAGTCCCGACACCGCCAGGGCGTAGAGGGCGGTCACCGCGAAGAAGAAGGGCAGGCTCCCCTTCACCGGCACCTCGAAGACCGGCAGCAGGATGCCGAACAGCGCCACGGCGGTGCCGGCCAGGATGGCCAGGGTCATGGCGATCACCTTGGGAAAGAGGATCTGGAAGGGGGTCAGCGGCGACACCGCCAGCTGCTCGATGGTGCCCCGCTCCTTCTCGCGCACCGCCGCGGCGGCGGGCAGCATGAGCGAGAGCATGGTGATCACCGTCATCAGCTCGGAGATGGACATGAACCAGGGGTCCACCTGGTTGGGGTTGTACCAGACCCGTCGCCGCTCCTCGATGCGCGGCATGGCGGCCAGCTGCAGGTCGCCGATGCCCAGCTCGTCCAGGGCGCGGTCGGTGGCGTAGCGCCCCACGATCTGCGCCGCGTAGCTGGTGGCCAGGGTGCCCAGCACGGTGTTGGTGGTGTCGGCCTGCAGCTGCACCTCTACGGCGCGTCCCGCCTCCAGGTCCCGTTCGAAGCCGGGCGGGATCTCCAGCAGCAGCATGCGCTCTCCCCGGTCCAGCATGGCCGCGGCCGCCCTGCTCGAGAAACCCGTCTCCCGCACGTCGAAATGGGGCTGGCGAAAACGGGCCACCAGCTCGCGCGAGGCCTCGCTCTGGTCCAGGTCCACCACCGTGACACTGGCGTGTTTCAGGCTCATGGAGATGCCCGAGCCGGCGATGTAGATCTCGGCGGTGAAGAACCAGGCCAGGATGATCAGCAGCACCGGGTCGCGTGAGAGCTGCAGCAGCTCCTTGGCCGTCATCACCCGCAGGCGCCGCAACCAGAGCCTCACCGCTTCGGCCTCTTGTGGAACAGGGAGAGCCCCAGGGTCCAGAGCACGGCGGCATAGCCTGCCAGCAGCGCCGTCTGGCTCCACAGGCGCTCCCACCCCAGCCCCTTGAGGAAGCTCCCCCAGGCGATCTGCAGGTACCAGAAAGGAGGAAAAAGGTGCGCCTGGAGCTGGGCCTCCCGGCTCATGGACTCCACCGGCACCAGCAGCCCCGAGTAGAGCATGGAGGGAATGAAGGTGATCACCATGGTGAGCAGCACCGCCGCCACCTGGGTGCGCACCAGGATGGAGACCAGCAGGCCGATGCCGGCGGTGCAGATCACGTAGACCACCGAGGCGAGGTAGAAGAAGAGCGGGTCGCCCTTGAAAGGGGCGCCGAAAATGCGCGTGGCCACCCACCAGAGCACCAGGATGTTGAAGCAGGAGACCCCCACGTAGGGAATCAGCTTGCCCAGGATGAACTCGCCGCGGGTGACGGTGGAGGCGTAGATGTTGTAGATGGAGCCGCTCTCCTTCTCGCGCACCACCCCCAGCGCCGTGAGGAAGGGAGGCGAGACCATGAGCACCAGCATCATCAGCCCCGAGGCCATGGACCAGTCGCTCTCCAGCGCCTGGTTGAAGAGGTAGCGCTGCTCCAGGCGCACCGGCGCCACCCGCTCCGCGGCCCGTTCCGGCGTCATCCCGCGGGTGCGGCCCAGGAACTCCACCAGCAGCTCCCGGTTCAGCTCGGCATGGATGGCGGCCAGGTATCCCTTGGTGGTCTGGGCACGGTAGGGGAACATGCCGTCGATGAGCGCCTGCACCTCCACCGGTCGGTCTCCCTGCAGCCGTTCCTGGAAGCGGTCCGGGATCACCAGCCCCAGGCGGATGCGGCTGTCCGCCAGCAGGCGTGCCAGCTCGCGCTCGTCGCGGGCGTAGCCCAGCAGGTCGAAGTAGCGCGAGTCACTGAACTGGTGGACGTAGTCACGGCTCAGCTCGCTGCGGTCGCGGTCCACCACGGCGAAGGGGATGTTCTCCACGTCCAGCGAGAGCCCGTAGCCCAGCACCAGCATGATGAGCAGGGGCACGCCGAAGGCCATGGTGAAGAAGAGGCGGTCGCGCAGGATCTCGCGCCACTCCTTGGAGGCCACCGCCAGAATTCGCGCCCGGTTCACGCCGCCGCCTCCAATGCGCCCATGCGGTAGACGAAGACATCCTCCATTCCCGGCACCCGCCGGCGCAGGCCGCGCAGCTCCAGCCCCGCCCCGGCCAGCCGGTCGCCTATGCGTCGCCGGGCCGCTTCCGGGTCGCGGGCGAAGAGGTGGATGCGGTTGCCGTGGAGGCTCACGCCGGCGAAGTGCGCCTTCAGGCACTCCAGGGCCGCCAGGGGACGGTCCACCTCCAGCTCCAGCAGCTCCCCCGCCTCGGCCACCAGCTCCCGGCGCAGCGCCTCCGGCGGCTGATCGGCCACCAGCCGGCCGGCGTGCATCAGGGCCAGGCGGTCGCAGTGCTCCGCCTCGCTCATGTAGTGGGTGGTGATGAGGATGGTCACCGCCTCGCTGCGCGACAGCCAGGTGAGGATCTCCCAGAAGCGGCGCCGGCCCAGCGGGTCCACGCCTGAGGTGGGCTCGTCCAGGAAGAGCACCCGCGGCCGGTGCACCAGGGCGCAGCCCAGGGCCAGCCGCTGGCGCAGCCCCATGGGCAGGCTGCCCGCCATCTCCCGCTCCTGGCCACCGAGCCCCGCCATGGCCAGCACCCACGCCGTGCGCGCCTTCAGCGCCTTGCCATGGAGCCCGTAGATGCCGCCGTAGAGGCGGATGTTCTCCAGCACCGTCATGTCCCGGTAGAGGGAGAAGGCCTGGGACAGGTAGCCGATGCGCTGGCGGATGGCGCGGGACGAAGTGCGCATGTCGGCACCGACCACCCTGCCCTCGCCCCCCGTGGGTGGCAGGAGGCCGGTGAGCATCTTGATCACCGTGGTCTTGCCGGCGCCGTTGGCACCGAGCAGGCCGAAGATCTCGCCCCGGCGCACCCGGAAGCTCACGCGGTCCACGGCACGAAAGCGGCCGAAATCGCGCACGAGTTCGCGGGCCTCGATCATCACCTCCTCCCCTTCGGGGCGTTGCCCGGGGCGGCCGCTGCGCGGCCGGTCCGGCCTGCGGGAATCGGTTTCGCGCTCCCCTGTCGCAGGCGCGCCAAGGCCGAAGGTCGCCGCAGGCGCTCCGCTGCCAACGGTTGGACTGAGGTCTGGCCCGCGCTCTTCGCTCTGTTCCTCCAGGAGCTGGATGAAGGCGTCCTCCAGCTCCGGCTCCAGCACCTCCAGCTCTTCCCTCTCCACTCCCTGGAGCTGTGCCGTCACTTCCCGGCTCGCCACTTCGGGTGCGACGCCGGGCAGGAAGAGCCGCACGCGGCTGCCGTAGCTCTCCACCTGCGGAAACCGGTTGCGCAGCCTGGCCACCACCTCGGCCACGACACGGCTGCGGAACTGCACCACGCTGCCCGGCACCCTGGACAGGATCTCCTCCGGCGTGCCCTGGTCGAGCACCTGCCCCTGGTGCATGAGCGCCAGGCGATGGAAGCGGCTGGCCTCGTCCAGGTAGGCGGTGGAGACCAGGGCGCTGATTCCCTGCTCGTTCAACAGCTCGGCGAGAATGGCCCAGAAGTCCCGCCGGGAGAGGGGATCGACGCCCGTGGTGGGTTCGTCCAGGATCACCAGCTCGGGCTGGTGGATGAGGGTGCAGACCAGTCCCAGCTTCTGCTTCATGCCGCCGGAGAGCTTCTTCATGGCCCGTCCCCGGAAGGGCGCCAGGCGGGTCATGGCCAGCAGCCGCGCCTTGCGCTCGCGCAGCTCGGCGGGGGGCACCTCGCGCAGGCGGGCGAAGAAGTCGATGTTCTCCTCCACCGAGAGCTCGGGGTAGAGGTTGAGCCCCAGCCCCTGGGGCATGAAGCCCATGCGCCCCTTCACCCGCTCGGCGTTGCGCTCGGAGTCCACCGGCACGCCGAAGGCGACGATGCGCCCCTCCTCGTAGGCCAGCACCCCCGCCACCGCCTTCATCAGGCTCGACTTGCCGGCGCCGTCGGGGCCGATGAGGCCGAAGAGCTCGCCCCGTTCCACGCTGAAGTCCACCCCGCTCACCGCGCGCTTTCCGCGGTAGCGCTTGCCGAAACCCTGGACCTCGAGGAGCGGCATGCTACCAGCGCGGGGGCGTCCAGGGCACGCCCTCACGCCAGCGGATCACCGCGTCGGCGGGCAGCCCCGGCGTGAGGCGGTGGTCGGGATTCTCGTCCAGGTAGAGCTTCACCGCGTAAACCAGCTTCACCTGCTCGTCGGGGGTCTGTACCTCCTTGGGGGTGAACTGGGCGCGGTCGGCGATGTAACGCACGCGGGCCGTGAAGGGATGATCGGGAAAGGCGTCGGTGTAGATGCGCGCCTCCAGCCCCCGGCGCAGGCGGCCGATCTCCTTCTCGGGCACGTAGACCTTGAGGTAGAGGCGGTCGAGATCGACCAGGGTGAACAGGGGCGACCCGGCGGAGACCACCTCACCCGCGTCCACGATGCGGGTGACCAGGGTGCCCGCCACCGGCGCCTTCACCTCCAGGTCCGCCAGCAGGCTCTGCGCCTCGTCCAGCGCCGCCTCGGCCTCAGCGAGCTGCGCTTCGGTCACGGCCACCTGGTGTTCCTTCGAGCGGATCTCCTCGTGGCCCAGCTCCGCCTCGGCCAGCCGCTTGCGCGCCTGGTCCAGCGCCGCCATGGCGGTGGCGAGATCGGCGCGGGCCACCTCCCAGCGCAGCTCCGCCTGGTCCGCCGCGTACTTGTCCATGGCCCCCGTCTTCGCCAGCTCGGCGTAGCGCCTGGCGTCCTTGCGGGCCTGGTGGGCGCGGGCCTTGGCCGCCGCCAGCGCCGCCTTGGCATGGGCCATGCCGGCCTTCGCCGTGTCGATCTCCAGGGACACCCGGCGGCGCAGCACCTCCAGCTCGTTGCGGGCCGCCGCCAGCGACGCGCGCGCCGCGGCCACCCGGGCGCGCGCCTGTTCCGCCCGGGCCCGCGCCTGGGCATCGTCCAGGCGCACCAGCACCTGGCCGGCCGTCACCTCGTCCCCTTCCCGCGCCAGCAGCGCCACCACCCGGCCCGGCAGCTTCGAGGCCACGGTGTGCCGGTCCCCCTCCAGCCGGCCGCTGGCCAGGATCAGCCCCTCGGGCATGGGCTCGCGCTGCCGCCACTGGTGCCAGGACCAGGCGGCCGCTGCCAGCAGCAGGAGCAGCAGCAGGAAGGAGAGGGTTTTCCTCATGGGCGGCTCACAGCAGCCGGATGGGTTCTTCGTCGGCCAGCTGCAGCAGTCGCGAGGCCACCTGCAGGCCGAAGTCGGTGAACTGCTCCAGGTCCCCCAGGAAGTTCTCGGAGCCCAGGTCGCGCTCGTCGTCGCCCAGCAGCACCCGCGCACGGTAGCGGCCGTACTGGCGCTCGCCCGGCGGGTTCTCCTCGGCGGTGATGTACATGAAGGGTTCGCTCTCGCCCATGTCCACCAGGGCCATGATGTACTGGTACTTCACCGGATCCCGGCTCTCGATGTCGCCGAGGACAACCACGGAAAAAGTGTCGATTTCGTAACGACGCTTCGGTATGGCGGTCTGAATGTGGGGTGCCTTCATGGTTCCTCGCCGGGGGGAATTTCAACACCACAAAAAAGGGTATTGAATTGCTGACAGATAACGCTCATCATAATAACATACTAAATTACTCAACTATTGGCTGCCCCACGACATGAGCACGCAACGGGAACTGGACGACCTGGTCAAGGCGGGATACGAACACGGCTTCGTCACCGAGGTGGAGTCGGAAACCCTGCCGCCGGGCCTCAACGAGGATACCATCCGATTCATCTCGGCGAAAAAGAACGAGCCGGAATGGATGCTGGAGTACCGCCTCAAGGCCTATCGTCACTGGCTCACCCTGGAGGAGCCCGACTGGGCCCACCTGCAGCACGATCCCATCGACTACCAGGCCATCTCCTACTACTCGGCGCCCAAGAAGGCCGGCGACGGCCCCAAGAGCCTGGACGAGGTGGACCCCGAGCTCATCGAGACCTACAACAAGCTGGGCATTCCCCTGGAAGAGCAGAAGGCGCTGGCCGGCGTGGCGGTGGACGCCGTCTTCGACAGCGTCTCGGTGGCCACCACTTTCCGCGAGGAGCTGGCCAAGGCGGGGGTCATCTTCTGCTCCATCTCCGAGGCGGTGCACGAGTATCCCGAGCTGGTGAAGAAGTACCTGGGCAGCGTGGTGCCCCACACCGACAACTTCTTCGCCTGCCTCAACGCGGCGGTCTTCAGTGACGGCACCTTCGTCTACATTCCCGAGGGGGTGCGCTGCCCCATGGAGCTCTCCACCTACTTCCGCATCAACGAGGCCAAGACCGGCCAGTTCGAGCGCACCCTCATCGTCGCCGACAAGGGCGCCTACGTGAGCTACCTCGAGGGCTGCACCGCCCCCATGCGCGACGAGAACCAGCTCCACGCCGCGGTGGTGGAGCTCATCGCCCTGGAGGACGCCAAGATCAAGTACTCCACGGTGCAGAACTGGTATCCCGGTGACGAGAAGGGACGCGGCGGTATCTACAACTTCGTCACCAAGCGCGGCGACTGCCGCGGCGACCGCTCGCATATCTCCTGGACCCAGGTGGAGACCGGCTCGGCCATCACCTGGAAGTATCCCAGCTGCATCCTCAGCGGCGACGACTCGGTGGGCGAGTTCTACTCGGTGGCGGTGACCCGCGGCTACCAGCAGGCCGACACCGGCACCAAGATGTACCACATCGGCAGGAACACCCGCTCCACCATCGTCTCCAAGGGGATCTCCGCCGCCCACGGCCAGAACGCCTACCGTGGCCTGGTGCGCATGGGCCCCAAGGCGGAAAACGCGCGCAACCACACCCAGTGCGACTCCCTGCTCATCGGCGACCAGTGCGGCGCCCACACCTTCCCCTACATCGAAGTGCGCAACCCCACCGCCAAGGTGGAGCACGAGGCCACCACCTCCAAGATCAGCGAGGACCAGCTCTTCTACTGCCGCCAGCGCGGCCTGTCGGAGGAGGACGCCGTCTCCATGATCGTCAATGGCTTCTGCAAGGAGGTGTTCAACGAGCTGCCCATGGAGTTCGCGGTGGAGGCGCGCAAGCTGCTCAACATCACCCTGGAAGGCGCGGTGGGATAAGGCACATGGCGGGGACCATGAAAGCACCGTGCGCAGGAAGTGGCGTCCCTGTTGCGGGTTCGGCCCGAGGGCGGGCCTCCTACAGAAGGGACAGCGCCCCGCCGCAGACGTTTTTGTTCAGCCCGGGGACAGGGTTCCCACGGTAGGAGCGGCGCCCCCGCCGCGAACACGCCCGGCCATGCAAAACACATAATGCAGAATTTTCAAATACTTGGAGCAACAACATCATGCTGACCATCAAGAACCTGCACGTCAACGTGGACGGCAAGGAGATCCTCCGGGGCCTGGACCTGGAGATCGGCACCGGCGAGGTGCACGCCATCATGGGCCCCAACGGCTCGGGCAAGAGCACCCTCTCCTACGTGTTGGCCGGCCGCGACGGCTACGAGGTGACCGAGGGCGAGGTGATCTTCGCAGGGAAGAACCTGCTGGAAATGGAGCCCGAGGAGCGTGCCTGGGCGGGCATCTTCCTGGCCATGCAGTACCCGGTGGAGCTGCCGGGGGTGAACAACATGTCCTTCCTGCGTGAATCGGTGAACGCCGTGCGCCGTGCCCGCGGCGAGGAAGAGCTGGACGCCATCGCCTTCATGAAGCTGGTCCGCGAGAGGGCGGAGCTGGTGAAGCTGCCCGAGAAGCTGCTCAAGCGCAGCGTCAACGCCGGCTTCTCCGGCGGCGAGAAGAAGCGCAACGAGATCCTGCAGATGGCGCTGCTGGAGCCGAAGCTCACCATTCTCGACGAGATCGATTCCGGCCTCGACATCGACGCCCTGCGGACGGTGGCCGAGGGGGTCAACGCCCTGCGCAGCCCCGAGCGCTCCTTCCTCATGATCACCCACTACCAGCGGCTGCTGGACTACATCGAGCCCGACCACATCCATGTGCTGGCCCACGGCCGCATCGTCCGCTCCGGTGGCAAGGAGCTGGCGCTGGAGCTGGAGGAGAAGGGCTACGGCTGGATCCTCGAGGAGGAGGCCGCGGCATGATCACCGCCGAGCTGCAGAAGGGCTGGGCGAAGTCCCTGCTGGAGGCCGCCGGCAGCGCCCCCGCCCCCTGGCTGGAGGAGCTGCGCAGCAGCGCCGGCGCCCTCATCGACGGCCTGCCCCTGGTGAACCGCAAGCAGGAGGCGTGGCGCTACACCAACGTGGAACCCCTTCTCAAGGAGTCCTTCCAGCCCGTGGTGGAGCGCCCCTCCGGCTATCCGGGCGAGGTGCCCGAGGCGATCACGCCCCACCGGCTGGTCTTCGTGGACGGCTGGTTCATGCCGGAACTCTCCGACACCGCGCTCCTGCCGGAAGAGGTCACCTGCGGCAGCCTCAATGATGCCATCGCCGCCGGCGACGAGCGGGTGAAGAACCGCCTGGGCAGCGTGGCCGACCCCGGTGAGCATCTCTTCACCGCCCTCAACACGGCGCTGGTCAACGACGGCCTCTTCCTGCACCTTCCCGCCGGGGTGAAGCTGGAGTCTCCCGTGGAGCTCTTCTGGCTCAACAGCGGCGGCGAGACCCCGCTGCTGGCCCAGCCGCGCAACCTGGTGATCCTCGAACCCGGTGCCGAGGCGGTGCTGGTGGAGCACCACCTGCCGGGAGAGGGCGAACGCTACCTGCACAACGGCCTGACCGAGATCGTCCTCGATCCCGGTGCGAAACTGGACCACTACCGCGTCCAGGACGAGTCGGAGCAGGCCTGGCACTTCAGCCGCATCGTCCTCGACCAGGGCAGCGACAGCCGCTACCACGGCATCACCCTCGCCTTCGGCGGGCACCTGGCGCGCACCGAGTACAACGGCCTCTTCACTGCCGAGGGGGCTCACTGCACCCTGCGCGGCCTCTATACCGTGGGCGACGACCAGCTCCAGGACTTCCACCTGGACGTGCGCCACGACGTGCCCCACTGCTCCAGCCGCGAACAGTTCAAGGGACTGCTGTACGGCAAGGGCCGGGCCGTGTTCGACGGCCGCATCCTGGTGGCGAAGGACGCCCAGAAGAGCGACGCCGAGCTCACCAACGACAACCTGCTGCTCACCCGCAACGCCGAGGTGGATACCAAGCCGCAGCTGGAGATCTACGCCGACGACGTGAAGGCGAGCCACGGCACCACCGTGGGTCAGCTCGAGGCCAACCAGGTCTTCTACCTGCGCGCCCGCGGCATCGACGAGCAGAAGGCGGTGCACATGCTCTGCGAGGGCTTCGCCGCCGAGATCATCGAGCACATCCACCTGGAGACACTGCGGGAACAGGCACTGGCGCGTCTGCGACAGACCCTGGGGAACCTCTGACACGGGTTGGTAGGAACCATGAACGAAGCAGTGGAGCAGAAACAGCCGGAGACGGGCGGCCTGCACGACCGGGTGGTGGAGGTGCTGCGCACCATCTACGACCCGGAGATCCCGGTGAACATCTACGACCTGGGACTGATCTACGACCTGGAAGTGGACGAGGCGGGCAAGGTCCGCATCCGCATGACCCTCACCGCCCCCGCCTGCCCCTTCGCAGGCACCCTGCCCGGCCAGGTGGAGATGGCCACCAGGGGCGTGGAGGGCGTCACCGACGTGCAGGTGGAGCTGGTGTGGGATCCGCCCTGGAGCCAGGACCGCATGACCGAGGAGGCCAAGCTGCAGCTGGGACTCCTGTAGGAGGCCCGCCCCGGGCCGAACTGGAACCATTCGCGGCGGGGGCGCCGCTCCTACCCGTAGGAGGCCCGCCCCCGGGCCGAATTGGAACCGTTTCGCGGCGGGGGCGCCGCTCCTACACCCGTAGGAGGCC
>JALWGP010000189.1 GCA_027038775.1 Sedimenticola sp.
GCATCCAGGAGATCCGTGAGCCCATCATCACCGCGCACATCCTGGTGCCCCAGGAGTACCTGGGCAACGTCATCAACCTCTGCATCGAGAAGCGGGGCGTGCAGAAGAACCTGCAGTATCTCGGCGGCCAGGTGCAGCTCACCTACGACCTGCCCATGAACGAGGTGGTGCTCGACTTCTTCGACCGGCTCAAGTCGGTGAGCCGCGGCTACGCCTCCTTCGAGTACGAGCTGGACCGTTTCCAGGCGGCGCCCCTGGTGAAGCTGGATATTCTCATCAACGGCGAGCGGGTGGACGCCCTCTCGCTCATCGTTCACCGCGACTACGCCGAGAGCCGGGGTCGCGAGCTCACCGAGAAGATGAAGGAGATCATCCCGCGGCAGATGTTCGAGGTGGCCATCCAGGCGGCGCTCGGCAGCAAGATCATCGCCCGCTCCACGGTGAAGGCGCTGCGCAAGAACGTCACCGCCAAGTGCTACGGTGGTGACGTCACCCGCAAGCGCAAGCTGCTGGAGAAGCAGAAGGCCGGCAAGAAACGCATGAAGCAGGTGGGCAAGGTGGAGATTCCCCAGGAGGCCTTCCTCGCGGTGCTCAGCGTGGGCAAGGACAAATAATACAAGACAACAGCAAGGACACCTTCGATGAATTTCATGATACTGCTGCTGCTCGTCGGCCTCTTCGTCTGGATTCTTTCCGTTTTCGGTATCGAGCCGGCGCTGGCTTTCGCCACCCTGGTCTCCGGCGCGATCTGGGGCGGTCATGCGCTCTGGCGCCGGTTCTTTTCCGCCGCCGGAAGCGCGGCGGCCGCCGGGCCGGCAGAGGAGAAGAAAGAGCACATGCTGGTGGACTACGCCCGCTCCTTCTTTCCCATCTTCCTCTTCGTGCTGCTGCTGCGCGGTTTCCTAGTGGAGCCCTTCCGCATTCCCTCCGGCTCCATGATGCCCACCCTGCTGGTGGGCGATTTCATCCTGGTGAACAAGTTCAGTTACGGCCTGCGCATGCCGGTGACCAAGACCAAGTTCATGGACATCGGAGAACCGCGGCGGGGGGACGTGGTGGTGTTCCGCTACCCCAGGGATCCCAAGGTGGACTACATCAAGCGGCTGGTGGGCCTGCCCGGCGACCGTATCGCCTACCATGACAAGGTGCTCTACGTGAACGGCCGACCCATGCCGCAGGAGCCGGTGGGGTGGTACCAGCCCGTGGGATCGGGAGAACGCATGCGCGGCGCCTACGAGCTCGTCGAGGACCTGGAAGGGGTGAAACACCACATCCTGGTGAACCCCAGGGTTCCCGATTTCGGTCCCGGCTGCCAGGTGCTGGCGGCAGGGGAAGTGGTTGTGCCCGAAGGGCACTACTTCATGATGGGCGATAACCGGGACAACAGCAACGACAGCCGCTGCTGGGGATTTGTGCCGGAGGAGAATTTGGTGGGCAAGGCCTTTGTGATATGGTTGAGCATCGACTGGAACCGGCCGGGTATCGTGGACTGGGGCCGCATGGGACAGGGTATTCACTGAAGGAGAGAACGGCATGGGATATCGACCGAAACGGCAGCAGGGCATCGGCATCACCGGATGGATGTTCATCATCGCGGTGGCGCTCTTCTTCGCGTTGCTCGGCATGAAGATGGTTCCCAAGTACCTCCAGTACTACAGTATCGTCCAGATCATGGAATCCATCGCCCAGGACCCCACGCTGGCGGAGGCCACCACACGTGACCTGAAAAAGGCCTTCTACCGCCGCATCAACATCAACGGAGTGTACGACTTCCCGAAGAAGGGTTTCACCATCGACCGCAGTCGGGGCGAAGGCGCCGTGATGCGCGTGGACTACGAGGTCCGTGAACCCATGGTCGGTAACGTCGACGTGGTGATGCACTTCCGGAAAGAGGTCAGGCTGCCGCGGAAGTAGCGTTTTCCCGTGGACCTGGAAAGGCTACAGCGCCGGCTCGGCTACCGGTTCCGCGATCCCGGGCTGCTGCGGCAGGCGCTCACCCATCGCAGCGCGGGTTCGCGCAACAACGAGCGCCTCGAATTCCTGGGCGACGCCATTCTCGGATTCGAGGTGGCGGAAAACCTCTACCGCATGCACCCACGGGCCACCGAGGGCGAGCTGAGCCGGGCCCGGGCCCAGCTGGTCAAGCGCGAAACCCTGGCCAGGACCGCCCGCCGCATCCAGCTGGGCGACTGTCTCATTCTCGGTGCCGGCGAACTGCGCAGCGGCGGACAGAACCGGGACTCCATCCTCTCCGACGCCGTGGAGGCCATCATCGCCGCGGTCTATCTCGATGGCGGCGTGGAGGCAGCGCGTTCGCTGGTCCGGCGCCTGCTCGGGGAGGAGATCGCTTCCAGCGCGCCCACCGAGCAGCCCAAGGACGCCAAGACCCGCCTGCAGGAGCTGCTGCAGGCGCGATCCCTGAAGTTGCCCCAGTACGAGGTGGTGGCGCTGGAGGGTGACGCCCACGACCAGCGGTTCACCGTGGTCTGCCGCGTGACGGATCTCGACGCCGAGACCTCGGGTGCCGGCAGCAGCCGCCGCAAGGCCGAGCAGCGGGCGGCGGGCGCCATGCTCGACCTGCTGGAGGAGCGGAAGGCCGGATGATGCATCGCGCAGGCCATGTTGCACTGGTAGGGCGGCCCAACGTGGGCAAGTCCACCCTGCTCAACCGGTTGCTGGGACAGAAGCTGGCCATTACCTCCCACAAGCCCCAGACCACCCGTCACAGCATCCTCGGCATCAATACCCTGGAGGGAGGGCAGATCGTCTACATCGACACGCCCGGCATCCACAAGCGGGGCAACAAGGCGATGAGCCGTTACCTCAACCGCACCGCCACCAGTACGCTGAGGGGAGTCGACCTGGTGGTCTTCGTGGTGGACGCCGGCCACTGGAACGAGGAGGACGGCCTGGTGCTGCAGCGGGTGAAGGAGAGCCGGCTGCCGGCGCTCCTGGTGGTCAACAAGATCGATACCGTCAAGCCCAGGGAGAAGCTGCTGCCCCTGCTGGCCGAACTCGCCGAGCGCACCGGTATCCAGGACGTGATCCCGGTCTCCGCACGCACCGGCGACAACTGCGACGTGCTGGAGCAGGAGATTCTCCAGCGCCTTCCGGAAGGGGAGAACCTCTATCCCGAGGACCAGCTCACCGACCGTCCCGAGCGGTTCTTCGCCGCCGAACTCATCCGCGAGCAGATCACCCGCCGCTATCACAAGGAGCTGCCTTACGCGGTGACGGTGGAGATCGAGGAGTTCCAGGAACGGCCGCATATCCTGCGCATCGGCGCGGTGGTCTGGGTCGAGCGGCCCAACCAGAAGGCGATCCTGCTGGGCAGGAGTGGGCAGGCCATGAAGGAGACCGCCACCCAGGCGCGCAGGGAACTGGAGCGCTTCTTCCAGAAAAAGGTCTTCCTGCGCCTCTGGATCAAGGTGAAACGCAGCTGGTCCAGCGACCAGGCGAGCCTGGTCAAGCTGGGCTACACGGAGTGAGGTGAGCCCGGAGCTCGTTCCCACCCTCGTGCTCCACCGCAGGCGGTACGGCGACACCGGCCTGCTGCTGGAGCTCTTCACGCTCACGCAGGGCCGCGTTCCGGTGATCGCCCGCGGCGCCGCCTCGCCCCGCAGCCGGCGGCGGGGGCTGCTGCAACCCTTCGTTCCGCTGCGGGT
>JALWGP010000190.1 GCA_027038775.1 Sedimenticola sp.
GTTTCGGGTGGCGGGGGCGGAGCCCCTGCCGGATTCGCTTTGGCGGGAAGCACGTGAGATGATGGAGAGGGAATACTTGGAGATACTGCGGGTGCCGCCGTGAGCCGGAAGGCCACGCCGGGCAGAGATGACCGTTGACGAGACAATAGTGAGGGGGAGATTCGAGTCGGGCGAGCTGGAGGCGGAGTTCAGGCGCCAGTTCGGCAGGGCGCACTGGTTCCAGAATTCGGTCGCCGCGGCGGCAGGGCTTTTCCTCTATTCCATTTTCGGCATCGTGGACCGCCTGGTCTCGCCCGAGGAGTGGCGCTGGCTCTGGCAGATCCGGTTCGGTTTCACCCTGCCCCTGCTGGTGGCGGTTTTCGCCGTCCAGTTTTTCCCGGCGCTGGGCAGGCGCTATTCTGGCCCTATCGTGTTCGTGGCCATGCTGCTCGCGGGAAGCTCCATCGTGGTGATGAACCTGTGGATGCCGCCCGGCGCCGAGAACCTCTATTTCTATGGTCTTCTTCTGGTGATCATCTTCGGTCATGTCTTCTGGCGTGCCCACTACCTCTGGCCCACGATTGCCTCCATCCTGCTCTTCGTGTTCTACCTGGCGGTGACCCTGGGGCAGGGTGCCCCCTCGCCGGCGCACCTGGTCGCCGCCACCTTCTACTATGTCTCGGCGCTCACCATCATGATCTACGCCGGCTGGTTCTTCGATCGCCAGGAGCGCCGCTCCTTCATGCTCCAGCGAGAGTTGCAGCAGGCCGCCACCACCGACAGCCTCACCGGCATCGCCAACCGGCGCGCTTTCTTCGATCACCTGGCACAGGAGTGGCGGCGCGCCCGGCGCGAAGGCGAGACCCTCTGCCTGTTGGTGGTGGACCTGGACAACATGAAAGAGATCAATGATACGGGGGGGCATGCACGCGGGGATGAGGCGTTGAAACAGGTCGCACGGGTGCTCGCCGTCCATGCACGGCGCCCCGGGGACCTTGCAGCCCGGCTTGGGGGGGACGAGTTCGTGCTCCTGCTCGTCGGAAGCGACGGCAAGGGGGCCTGTGAGGTGGCGGAGGAGGTGGTCGAGAAAGTGCGGCGAGGTCCGCTTTCCGGCGTCACGGTGAGCATCGGGGTGGCCTGTGTGGTACCCCCTCGCGGCCAGGGATACGAACGGGCGATGCAGCTGGCGGACCAGGCGTTGTACGAGGCCAAGCGGGGAGGACGCTCCAGGGCGGTCTGCAAGTTGCTGGTGCAGGAAGAAGGGGGCGTCGGCAAGCCGGAAGGTCAGATCTCGGCCTGATCGTCTCCGCGTGCCAGGCGGTTGATCCAGCGTTGCAGCAGGTCGGTCTCCTGGATCAGGAAGCGATGGTCTCCGTAGACGTGGGTGATCATGCTGATGCCCTGGCCGCGGGCCAGCAGCCGGCGGGCGAACTCCCGGGCGCGTCCCGCGTAACCCAGTTCGGCGAACTGGTCGGTGAGCCAATCCTCGAAGAGCAGGAACATGGCCTTGGCCTCGGCCTGGAGTTTCGGGTCGTTCTTGCCCAGCTCGGCGTTCAGGGTGCCCATGGGGCAGCCGTAGCGGGCCAGGGAATCCACGCTGTCGGGCAGGATCTCCAGGAAGCGGTTGAGCCGTTCCAGCGGGGTGCGATAGCGTTCGTTCCAGGACTGCAGCATCTGTTCGATGCGGGAGAGCCGGTACTTGAGCGCTGCGTGAAGAATCTCTTCTTTGCTCTTGAAATAGTAGTAGATGTTCCCCCTGGGCACGCCCGATGCGTTGACCACGTCGGTGAACGAGGTGTTGTGGTAGCCCTTGTGATAGAAGAGACGGTTGGCGGCTTCCACAATCCGCTGGCGCGTGCGTTCGCTCTTTCGGGTCACTGACACAGTGCTCCTATTGGCCTGTGTGACAAATTATAGTTCAACACCCCGCCGACGCAGCTCCAGGCGAATCGAAACACCGATGCGCTTTCCGAGCTTCAGTAGCTTGTGCTCTTTTGTTTCCCTTGGGTTGTTGGCTTCAAAGTGATTGCCTATCATAATCATTCATCGGTGTCGAGCGGCGTCGCTGGGGCGGGTGCGTGGTGGCGTCGGCAGCAGGGAGGAGTCGATAATGAAGCGCACATTCCTGAAAGAGATCCTGCTCGGTGGGTTGGTTTTTCTGTTACTGGCCTCGCCAACGCAGGCGGCGGTCAACATCACCAGCCTGGGGCTCTCTCCCTCGGTAGTCAATCCCGGCACCAACGTGACCATCAACTACACCCTGACGGCCACGATTGGAACCATCGTCAGTGGCAACTTCACAGTCGAATTTCGCGATGCCACTGGCAGCCCAGTGTACACTTTTCCCGGCGGTACACTGCCCGGTACCGGCGCCGTGGTGAGCGGGTCCGTCACGGTCAACACGACTTCTGTCCAACCCGGAAGCTACCAGGTCTGGCTGCTGGTCAATGGTAACGAGGACCAAGGGGGTAATCTGGTCGCTTACAACACCTCCGGCCAGGCCGGTACCCTGACCGTGACGCTGGGCACCACGCCTTCCCAGATCAGCGCGTTTTTGTCACTGGCTGGGACACCGTCGCAACGGCGCGTTGCAGATGTGATCGTCAGCTTTTGTTCCGCCCAGCGTGCCGGGGCGCGTCTACAGTCTGATTGCAGCACATTGATTAAGGCCGCCGAAGGCAGTGCCTCGGACCGGCAGGGCGTGCGTGACGCTTTGTTTGGCATCACGCCGGACCAGGCCTCCATACCGGTCCGCGCCAGTCAGAACGGGGTGCTGGTGCAGCACCGCAACCTGGGACAACGGCTCGCTGCGTTGCGCGCCGGCGCCCGGGGCTTCGATTTGTCTGGATTTCAATTACGTGTGGGAGACGAAGTGGTGCCGATCAGTCAGCTGATGCTGGCTGCGGCCGATACAGTGAAGAGCGATGCCAGTGGAGACGGGTTGCTGGGAGCGCTTTGGGAGTCGAGCCGCTGGGGTGGTTTTCTCAGCGGTACCTGGACCCAGGGCAGTCGGGATGGCTCGCCGCTTTTGCGCGAGTTCGATTTCGACGGCTTTTCCCTGACCGGTGGCATCGACTATCGATTCACCGAGCGGTTCGTTGGCGGTCTGGCGATAGGCTATGACAAGCTCCGAAACGAATTGGGCCGTTCCAGTGGTGATCTGGATTCCCGCGGGTTCAGTCTCGCACTCTACGGTAATTACTATCCAAGCGACAACGCCTATGTGGATTTCATGGCCACCTATGGGTGGCGTGACTTCGACCAGGATCGTCGCATCCGCTACACCGTGTTCGGCACGAGCATAGATCAGACCGCAAGCGCGGATTTCGATGGCCGGCAGTGGTCCCTTGCCCTTGGCGGTGGCATGGAATGGTCTTGGGACGGCTGGACGCATGGACCGGTGGCGCGATTGGAATACGTGAGGGCAACCGCCGATGGCTACGAGGAAACCATGAGCAATCCCTCGGTTGCCGGTGGGGGCTGGGCATTGCATGTCGGTGACCAGACCAACAATTCGCTCACCTCCCAGCTCGGTTGGCAGGTGCAATACGCCTGGAACCATTCCTGGGGCGTGCTGCTGCCCCTGGCTCGCCTGGAGTGGTTCCATGAGTTCAAGTCTGGAACCGGCAACGTACTGGGATATTTTCTCCAGGATCCTCTCAAGGAAACCTTCACCC
>JALWGP010000191.1 GCA_027038775.1 Sedimenticola sp.
AAGTGGCGGAACTGGTAGACGCGCTGGATTTAGGTTCCAGTGGGGCAACCCGTGGGAGTTCGAGTCTCCCCTTTCGCACCAGATTGTCACGGGCCGCGGGGGCGGTCCAGGTTTCAACGGACAGAGAGACTGTCGGAGATCGTGTAAATGCAAGTATCGGTTGAATCGGGCGAGGGCCTGACGAAGCGCCTGCTGGTGAACCTGCCGGCGGAGAAGGTGGACGAGGTGGTGAACGCCAAGCTGAAGGAGGCGGCGCGCACGGTGCGGCTGGACGGCTTCCGTCCCGGCAAGGTGCCGGTGCGCGTGGTGAAACAGCGCTTCGGCGCCCAGATCCGCCAGGACGCCTACGGTGAACTGATCCAGTCCAGCTTCTACGAGGCGGTTTCGCAGGAGAACCTCCAGCCCGTGGGCGAGCCCAGCATCGAGCTGCGCGAGGAGGAGGCCGACGGCGGCCTCGCCTACACGGCCACCTTCGAGGTGATGCCCGAGGTGAAGCTCGCTGACTTCGGTGCCCTGGAGATCAAGCAGCCCCGCGCCGAGGTGACCGACGAGGACGTGGACAACATGATCCGGAAGCTGCGCGAGCAGCGCACCGAGTGGGTCGAGGTGGAACGTGCTGCCCAGGACGGTGACCGCCTGACCATCGACTTCAAGGGCTTCATCGACGGCGAGGCTTTCGAGGGGGGCAGTGCCGAGGGTGTCCAGCTGGTGCTGGGGTCTGGCACCATGATCCCCGGCTTCGAGGAGGGCCTGGCGGGCGCCTCTGCCGGAGAGGAACGCAAGCTGGAGCTCAAGTTTCCCGACGATTACGGCGTCGAGCACCTGGCCGGCAAGGATGCGGTTTTCGAGGTGACCGTGAAGGCGGTGGCCGAGCCGAAACTGCCCGAGTTGGACGAGGAGTTCATCAAGTCCCTGGGCGTGGAGGACGGCACCGAGGAGAGCCTGCGCAAGGAGGTGCGCGAGAACATGGAGCGGGAACTCAAGCAGAAGTTGAAGTCGCGCACCAAGGAACAGGTGATGGACGCGCTGCTGGAGAAGCACGACATCCAGGTGCCGGCGGCCATGATCCAGCAGGAGGCCGGCGCCCTCAAGCAGCAGGCCCAGCAGGATATGGCCCAGGCGGGCCAGCAGAGCAGCCTGGACCTGCCGCTGAGCATCTTCGAGCCCCAGGCCGAGCGCCGCGTCAAGCTGGGCCTCATCGTTGGTGAGATCATCCGCAAGAACGAGATGAAGGTGGACCAGGAGCGGGTGGACGAGGCCATCGCCGAACAGGCCGCCACCTACGAGGAGCCCCAGGAGATCATCGACTGGTATGCCGCCAATCCCCAGGCCCGTTCCGCGGTGGAGAACGTGGTGCTCGAGGACCAGGTGGTGGAGTGGATCCTGGAGCAGGCGAAGGTGGAGGAGGAGGAACTCACCTTCGACGAGCTGGTCAACAAGCAATCCTGAACCTGCGAAGCGGAGGCTTCATGTCGAATCCCAAGCAAGCAACCCACCTGGACCCCCAGGCCATCGGCCTGATCCCCATGGTGGTGGAACAGACCGCCAGGGGCGAACGCGCCTACGATATCTACTCGCGCCTGCTCAAGGAGCGCGTAATCTTCTGCGTGGGGCCCATCGAGGACCACATGGCCAACCTCATCGTGGCCCAGCTCCTCTTCCTGGAGTCGGAGAATCCCGACAAGGACATCCATCTCTACATCAACTCCCCGGGGGGGTCCGTGACCGCGGGCATGGCCATCTACGACACCATGCAGTTCATCCGCCCGTCGGTGAGCACCATGTGTATCGGCCAGGCGGCCAGCATGGGAGCGCTGCTGCTGGCCGGCGGCACCAGTGGCAAGCGCTACTGCCTGCCCCATTCCCGTGTGATGATCCACCAGCCCCTGGGGGGCTTCCAGGGACAGGCCACCGACATCGAGATCCACGCGCGGGAGATCCTGCTCATCCGCGACAAGCTCAACCACATCCTGGCGCGGCACACCGGCCAGCCCATCGAGAAAATCGCCGAGGACACCGAGCGTGACAACTTCATGAGCGCCGAGGAGTCGGTGGAGTATGGCCTGGTGGACCAGGTGCTGGGAGAACGGCCGCGCGCCGACTGAAGCCGCTTCCCCTCCGAGTGGTCCAGGGCCCGCCTTTCCCGGCACCGGGAACTGCGGGCCCTGTCGTTTTGGTCGGAAAACCGGGAGAAGGGGATAAAGAATCCTGCCGGGAGGCCGATCCATGGGGTCGAACCCCTTTTCCCCGCGGCGGGACACACCATGCATTTTCGGGGGTTGCTATCCCCATGGGTTGGGATATTATTGAAACCGGCCACTGGAGAATATACGCATGGATTTCTTCGCCGAATCAGGGAAATTCATGAAATCCATCGAAAAAATGAACTGTCCAGGGGTTGCGTGAATCCAATCTGATACAGGGATTTCCAAGCGGAACCAAGACTTATGAGCGACAAGAAGAACGGCAAGGGCGACGACGGCAAGCTGCTCTACTGCTCCTTCTGCGGCAAGAGCCAGCACGAGGTGCGCAAGCTGATCGCCGGCCCCTCGGTATTCGTCTGCGACGAATGCGTGGAGCTGTGCAACGACATCATCCGCGAGGAGATGGAAGAGAGCGGCAATGACCAGCGCACCCGTCTCCCCACCCCGCACGAGATCAAGGAGGGCCTGGACAACTATGTCATTGGCCAGGAGCAGGCCAAGCGGGTGCTTTCGGTGGCCGTCTACAACCATTACAAGCGGATGGACGCCCCATCCGGCAAGGACGACGTGGAGATCGCCAAGTCCAACGTGCTGCTCATCGGTCCCACCGGTTCCGGCAAAACCCTGCTGGCGGAAACCCTGGCGCGCATGCTCAACGTGCCCTTCACCATCGCCGACGCCACCACCCTCACCGAGGCGGGCTACGTGGGCGAGGACGTGGAGAACATCATTCAGAAACTGCTGCAGAAGTGCGACTACGACGTGGAGAAGGCGCAGACCGGCATCGTCTACATCGACGAGATCGACAAGATCTCGCGCAAGTCGGACAACCCCTCCATCACCCGCGACGTCTCCGGCGAGGGGGTGCAGCAGGCGCTGCTCAAGCTTATCGAGGGCACCGTGGCCTCCATCCCGCCCCAGGGTGGTCGCAAGCACCCGCAGCAGGAGTTCCTGCAGGTGGACACCAGCAAGATCCTCTTCATCGTGGGGGGGGCCTTCGCCGGCCTGGACAAGGTGATCCAGCGCCGCTCCGAAAAGGGCGGCATCGGATTCGCCGCTGAGATCCGCACCAAGGACGAGAGCCGCAGCGTGGGTGAGTTGCTGCGCGAGGTGGAGCCCGAGGACCTGGTGAGCTACGGGCTCATTCCCGAGTTCGTCGGCCGCCTGCCGGTGGTGGCCACCCTGGAGGAACTGGACGAGGACGCCCTGGTGCAGATCCTCACCCAGCCCAAGAATGCCCTGGTCAAACAGTATCAGAAGCTTTTCGAGATGGAGGGGGCCGAGCTGGAGATTCGCGACGACGCCCTGCGGGCCATTGCACGCAAGGCCATGGCCCGCAAGACCGGCGCCCGCGGGCTTCGCACCATCCTGGAGCACGTGCTGCTGGATATCATGTACGACCTGCCCTCCATGGAGAACGTGAGCAAGGTGGTGATCGACGAGTCGGTGAT
>JALWGP010000192.1 GCA_027038775.1 Sedimenticola sp.
ACCACTTCAGCAAGCCGGTGGTGGCCTATATCGCCGGGGTCACCGCGCCGCCAGGCAAGCGCATGGGCCATGCCGGCGCCATCATCAGCGGCGGCAAGGGGACGGCAGAGGCCAAGTTCGAGGCACTGGAGTCGGCCGGCGTGCACGTGGTCCGTTCGCCCGCCGAGATGGGGCGGCGCATGGCGGAGGTGCTGGATTGATGGCCTGGCGTGAGATGAGTTTCAGCCGGGTGTTGGCGTATTGATCGAGGCCACAGCCCTTGCCAGGGCTTTCCTTTACGCCGACCTGGTTGGTATTGCCAGAGTGTTTCTGCTTCCAAGAAAAAACCGGCTCGAGGCCGGTTTTTTTGGGAGATGCAGGGAGTACGCCCTCACGACATCGCCTTGATGTGCGCGTTCAGGCGGCTCTTGTGGCGGGCGGCCTTGTTCTTGTGGATCAGGCCCTTGTTGGCCATGCGGTCGATGATGGGAACCGCTGCCTTGTAGGCTTCCACAGCCGCTTCCTTTTCGCCCGCCTCGATGGCCCTGACCACCTTCTTGATGTAGGTGCGCATCATGCTGCGACGGCTGGCGTTGTGCTTGCGGCGCTTTTCCGCCTGACGGGCGCGCTTGCGTGCTTGCGGTGAATTTGCCACCTGTCTACTCCTGAAATTCCGGGTGTTCTCTGAAAAGACGCGAAATTATGGCGACAGGCGATGCGGCTGTCAACAGGAATGTGATCGTTACGGGTTCGCGGCGGGGGCGCCGCTCCTACCTGGCTGGTAGGAGGCCCGCCCCCGGGCCGAACTTCAAACATTCGCGGCGAGGGCGCCGCTCCTACGGTGTGGGGTGGGAGGCCCGCCCCCGGGCCGAATTTCAAACATTCGCGGCGGGGCGCCGCTCCTACGGGCAGCGGCTTCCACGGTAGAATGAACCGTTTTTCATCGACCTGCAGGAGCACCAGGCTGGCTTCCCTCTTCAAATCCCTCACCACCGTCGGCGGAAACACCCTGCTGTCGCGCATCCTCGGCTTCGTGCGCGACCTGGTGCTGGCGCGGCTGTTCGGCGCCGACGCAGCCACCGACGCCTTCTTCGTCGCCTTCAAGATCCCCAACTTCCTGCGGCGGCTCTTCGGCGAAGGGGCCTTCGCCACCGCCTTCGTGCCGGTGCTCACCGAGTACAAGGAGACCCGTTCCCACGCTGAGCTGAAGGGGCTGGTGGACCACGTGGCTGGCACGCTGGGGCTGGTGCTGCTGGTGGTTTCCCTCGTCGGCGTGGTGGCGGCGCCGCTGGTGGTGTCGATCTTCGCTTTCGGCTGGGTGCTGGATGGCGCCCGGGAGAAACTGGACCTGGCCGCCTCCATGCTGCGGCTCACCTTCCCCTACCTCTTCTTCATCTCGCTCACCGCCTTCGCCGGCGGTATCCTCAACGCCCACAACCGCTTTGCCGTGCCGGCCTTCACGCCGGTGCTGCTCAACCTCTGCCTCATCGGCGCGGCGCTGTGGCTCTCACCCTGGATGACGGAGCCGGTGACCGCCCTGGCCTGGGGGGTGCTGGTGGCAGGGGTGGTGCAGTTCACCTTCCAGCTTCCCTTCCTGCACCGGCTGAAGCTGCTTCCCCGCCCGCGCCCGAAGGCGGACCACGAGGGGGTGCGGCGCATCATGAAGCTGATGCTGCCGGCGCTCTTCGCCGTGTCGGTAGTGCAGATCAACCTGCTGCTGGACACGGTGCTCGCCTCCTTCCTGCAGACCGGCAGCATCTCCTGGCTCTACTACTCGGACCGCCTCATGGAGTTCCCCCAGGGGGTGCTGGGGGTGGCGCTGGGCACGGTGATCCTGCCGGCGCTGTCGCGCGACCACGCCGCCGAGGATCCCCGCCTCTTCGGGCGTACCCTCGACTGGGGGTTGCGCACCACGGTGATCTTCGGCGTGCCGGCGGCGGTGGGGCTGGCGGTGCTGGCCGGTCCCATGATCGCCACGCTCTTCCTGTCGGACCGCTTCGACTTCCACGACGTGGTGATGGCGCGCCAGAGCCTGATGGCCTATTCTGCGGGGCTGCTCGCCTTCATTTTCATCAAGGTGCTGGCGCCGGGCTACTATGCCCGCCAGGACACCCGCACGCCGGTGCGGATCGGCATCGTCGCCATGGTGGTGAACATGGCCTTCAACCTGGCGCTGATCGTGCCGCTGAAGCATGCCGGCCTGGCGCTGGCCACCAGCCTCTCCGCCTTCGTCAATGCCGGTCTCCTCTACCGCGGGCTGCGCCGGCGGGGCGTCTACGCACCCGATCCGGGATGGCCGCTGCTGTGGCTGCGGGTGGGGCTGGCCTGCGCCGTCATGGCCGGGATCCTCCTGGCGTTTGCACCGGGGCTCGAGGCGTGGGCCGGCTGGAGCGTCTGGCGGCGGGCGCTGCAGCTGGGCTGGTGGATCCTGGCGGGGGCGGGAAGCTACCTGCTCACCCTGCTGGCGCTGGGGTTGCGGCCGGCGGATCTGGGCAGGCGTTGAAATATGGATGTAAAATAACCGGTTCTCGAATCCAGAGGTTCCCTAGGCAATGCTGCGGCGCAAGACGATTCCCATTCTGGCGGCATTCGCCCTGGCCGTCGTCACGCCGGGTCGCGCGGACGAGGACGGCTCGGGGGACCTGCTGCGCCTGGACCGCGGCGCCGTGATTCTCGCCCACACCGGCCAGTACGACGAGGAGTTTCCCGCCAACGCCCTCATCGACGGTCGGCTGCGGGACTACTGGGCCAGCGGCAGGCGCCACGTGGTGGGCTTCCGACCCGACAGCTTCATCATCGAGCTCGATCGTACCTATCTCATCCGCCGCCTGGTGGTGGACAACCGGGACAACGATGAGATGCAGTATCCCGGCATCTCCGCAAAGGAGGTGCGCTTTTCCGCCTCCACCGAATCTCATACCGGTCCCTGGACACCCATGGCGGTGGTGGAGGGGAAGAAGTTCGAGCGTGCCGAAAAGGTGCTGGAGAAACCGGTGGCGGCGCACTGGCTCAAGGTGGAGGTGCTCTCCAACCACGGTCACAGGCTCTACACGGAGATCAGCGAGCTGGAAGCCTACGGTGAGCCTCTGGGCGATCCGCCGGCCGGGGTGGAGCCCGGCGGGGTCTACCAGACCAACTACGGCCCCCTCCTGCTCAAGGTGACGGGCAACCGGGTGGAGGGCTGCTACGAGCTGGACAAGGGCTACGTCTACGGTATCACCGACGGCCGGGTCTTCCATCTCAACTGGATCGAGCACCGGGGCGAGGAGCGGGGCACGGCCGTGCTGGTGCTCTCTTCCACCCGCTTTCTCAACGGCCTCTGGTACGAGGAGGGCAACCTCTCCGGCACCTGGTTCGGCAACAAGCTGCCGGACCGCGAACCCATCGGCTGCGACCCGGTCACCGCCGCTGCGGGCGTGGGCTTCACCGCCGGCGAACTGGCCGCCGGGAACGAGTGATGGAGCTGATCCGCGGCAAGCACAACCTGCGCCCCCACCACCGCGGCTGCGTGGCCACCATCGGTAACTTCGACGGTGTCCACCTGGGCCACCAGGCGGTCTTCGACGCGCTCAAGGAGAAGGCACGGGCCCACGGCCTGCCCGCCACCGTGATCCTCTTCGAACCCCAGCCCATGGAGTTCTTCCGTCCCGGCCAGGCGCCGGCGCGGCTCACCCGCCTGCGCGAGAAGCTGGACCGGATCCGGCGTTGCGGCATCGACCGGGTGCTGCTGCTGGAGTTCAACCGGCCGCTGGCGGAGACGGCCCCGGAGGCCTTCATCGAGGAGGTGCTGGTGCGGGGGCTCGCCATTCGCCACCTCTACGTGGGGGACGACTTCCGCTTCGGCCGCAACCGCGCCGGGGACTTCCACCTGCTGAAGGAGGCAGGAAACGGGGCCGGCTTCGACGTGGAGAGCCTGCCCACCGTGGAGCTGGACGCCTGCCGCATCAGCAGCACCCGCATCCGCGAAGCGCTGATGGCGGGGGATCTTGCCACTGCGGAAGCCTGCCTGGGGCGTCCCTACCAGATCTTTGGCCGGGTCAGCCGCGGCCACCAGCGGGGCCGGACCATCGGCTTTCCCACGCTGAACGTGCCCCTCCACCGGCGCGTGAGCCCATTGCAGGGGGTTTTCGCCGTTACCGTGCAGGGGCTGGGAGACGGTGACATTCCCGGTGTGGCCAATATCGGCGTGCGGCCCACGGTGGCCGGTGACGAGCGGCCCCTGCTGGAGGTGCACCTGTTCGATTTCGACCGCCAGGTGTACGGCGCCCACGTGGGCGTCACCTTCCTCCGCTTCCTCCGCGAGGAGCGGAAATTCGACTCCTTCGACCGGCTCCGCAGGCAGATCGAGCTGGACGCCGCCGAGGCGCGGCGCTTCCACTTCACGGCCTCGACCCGGTGGCCGCCATCATTTGACATTTTCCATCACAGGAATCCCAGTCCGTGAGCAAGTACAAGGACACTCTCAACCTGCCCAAGACCAAATTCGCCATGCGCGGCAATCTCGCCCAGCGCGAACCCCAGGCCATCGAGGCGTGGACGGAGAAGGGGCTCTACGAACGCATCCGCCAGGCCCGCGCCGGCGCCGAGAAGTTCATCCTACACGACGGCCCGCCCTACGCCAACGGCGACATCCACATCGGCCACGCGGTCAACAAGATTCTCAAGGACATCATCGTCAAGAGCCGCACCCTGGACGGCTACGACGCCCCCTACGTGCCGGGCTGGGACTGCCACGGCCTGCCCATCGAGCTGCAGGTGGAGAAGAAGGTGGGCAAGCCGGGCCAGAAGGTGAACGCCGCCGAATTCCGCCAGGCCTGCCGCGACTACGCCCGCAGCCAGGTGGAGCGGCAGAAGGCCGACTTCAAGCGGTTGCTGGTGCTGGGCGACTGGGAGAACCCATACCTCACCATGAACTTCCAGCAGGAGGCCGACATCATCCGCTCCCTTGGGCGCATCGTGGCGGCGGGCCACCTGCACAAGGGCTCCAAGCCGGTGAACTGGTGCACCGAGTGCGGCTCGGCCCTGGCCGAGGCCGAGGTGGACTACCTGGACAAGACCTCCACCGCCATCGACGTGCGCTTCCCGGTGGTGGACGAGGCCGCCTTCCTCGATCGCTGCGACATGGCGGAGGCCGGCGAAGGGCCCCTCTCGGTGGTGATCTGGACCACCACCCCCTGGACCCTGCCCGCCAACCAGGCGGTGGCACTGAACCCGGAGCTGGAGTACCTGGTGATCCAGGCCGGCGGTGAGCGGCTGCTGGTGGCCGAGGGGCTCCTGGAGCAGGCGCTGGCCCGCTGGGGGGTGGAGGATCCGGTGCGCCTCGGCAGTTGCCGTGGCCAGGCGCTGGAGGGGCTGATGCTCCAGCATCCCTTCTACGACCGGCAGGTGCCCCTCATCCTGGGCGAGCATGTCACCCTGGATGCCGGCACCGGCGCCGTCCACACCGCCCCCGGCCACGGCCTGGAGGACTACGTGGTGGGCCAGCAGTACGGCCTGGAGGTGGACAACCCGGTGCTGGGCGACGGCCGTTTCCGCGAGGACCTGCCGCTCTTCGGCGGGCAGAAGGTCTTCGAGGCCAACGACGAGGTGGTGAAGGTGCTGAAGGAATGGGGCCGGCTGCTCTGCGCCGGCAAGCTCGCTCACAGCTATCCCCACTGCTGGCGCCACAAGACTCCCATCATCTTCCGCGCCACGCCCCAGTGGTTCATCAGCATGGACCAGAACGGCCTGCGAGACGCCGCCCTGGCCGAGATCGAACGGGTGGAGTGGCTGCCCGACTGGGGACGGGAGCGCATCCGCGGCATGGTGGAGAACCGGCCCGACTGGTGCATCTCCCGCCAGCGCACCTGGGGCGTGCCCATCACCCTCTTCGTCCATCGCGAAAGCGGCGAGCTGCACCCGCGCACCCCCGAGCTCTTCGAGGAGGTGGCCCGGCGGGTGGAGGAGAAGGGCATCGACGCCTGGTTCGAGCTCGATCCCGCCGAGCTGCTGGGCGACGAGGCAGCGCAGTTCGAGAAGGTCACCGACACCCTGGACGTCTGGTTCGATTCCGGGGTCACCCACGCCTGCGTCCTCGACCGCCGCCCGGAGCTCAAGCGCCCCGCCGAGCTCTACCTGGAAGGCTCCGACCAGCACCGCGGCTGGTTCCAGTCCTCCCTGCTCACCTCGGTGGCCATGACCGGCCGGGCGCCCTATGAAGCCTGTCTCACCCACGGCTTCACCGTGGACGCCGAGGGGCGCAAGATGTCCAAGTCCCTGGGCAACGTGGTGCAGCCGCAGAAGGTGATGAAGAGCCTGGGGGCCGACATCGTCCGCCTCTGGGTGGCGGCCACCGACTACCGCGCCGAGATGGCGGTCTCCGACGAGATCCTCAAGCGCATGGCCGACGCCTACCGGCGGTTGCGTAACACCCAGCGCTTCCTGCTGGCCAACCTCTTCGACTTCGACCCGGCGCAGCATGCCCTGGTGCCGGAGCAGATGGTGGAGCTGGACCGCTGGATCGTGGGCGAGGCGCAGAGGCTCCAGGAGGAGGTGGTGCAGGCCTACCGCGACTACAACTTCCACCTCATCTACCAGAAGGTGACCCAGTTCTGCGTGGTGGAGCTGGGCGGCTTCTACCTGGACGTGATCAAGGACCGCCAGTACACCTGCAAGACCGACAGCCCGGCGCGCCGCTCCTGCCAGACCGCCATCCACCAGATCGCCGAGGCCATGGTGCGCTGGCTGGCGCCCATCCTCAGCTTCACCGCCCAGGAGGCCTGGGAGCACCTGCCCGGCGAGCGCGACGAGTTCGTCTTCACCCAGCACTGGCACCGCTTCCCCGAGGCGGCGGTCGGCGGACGTCTCACGGAGGCCGACTGGCGGCGGCTGCTGGCAGCACGCGGCGAGGTGAGCCGGGTGCTGGAGGGGATGCGCAAGGCGGGCGAGATCGGTTCCTCCCTGGACGCCGAGGTGACCCTCTACTGTGATGGCGAGCTCCGCGACAGCCTGGCGAAGCTGGAGGACGAACTGCGCTTCGCCCTCATCACCTCCTACGCCGAGCTGAAGCCCCTGGCGGAGGCCGGCGGAGAGGCGGTGGAGACCGAAGTGGCCGGGCTGAAGGTGGCGGCCGCCGCCTCCGCCCACCCCAAGTGCGTGCGCTGCTGGCACCACCGCGAGGACGTGGGCAGCCACCCGGACCACCCCGAACTCTGCGGCCGCTGCGTGGAGAACGTGGAGGGCCGGGGTGAGGAGCGCCGCTTTGCCTGAGCGGCTCTCCACCACGCCCTGGCTACTGCTGGCGGCGGCGGTGGCGCTGGCGGACCAGCTCACCAAGTGGTGGGTGCTGCACAGCTTCCACCCCGGCGAGGTGCGGGAGGTGCTGCCGGTCTTCAACCTGGTGCTCACCTTCAACGAGGGGGCCGCCTTCAGCTTTCTCAGCGAGGCCGGCGGCTGGCAGCGGTGGTTCTTCATCCTGCTGACCCTGGGCGTCTCCCTCGCCCTGGTGCTCTGGCTGCGGCGTCTCCATGCCGGCGAGCGGGCCACCGCCCTGGGGCTGGCGCTGATCCTGGGCGGCGCCCTGGGCAACCTGGTGGACCGGGTCCGGTTGGGCCGGGTCACCGACTTTCTCGATTTCCACTGGCAGGGGTGGCACTGGCCCGCCTTCAACCTGGCCGACTCGGCCATCACCCTCGGCGTGGTGGTGCTCCTGCTCTTCTCCGGCAGGCAGAAAAAAACCCGGCCACACTCCATGTGACCGGGTCGTCGCCAGGCTTGGTCTGGTTCGTCCCTGGGTCGTCCCTGACCGGACCTCCCTGTCCGAATCTCCTGAATCTCCCTTGTTGGCGACGGCTTCAGTCTCTCCCAGAAGGCGTGGCCTGTCTGTCGGTGGCGGCGGAACTCCCTGTAGGCAGATTCCTACAAAGCTGTCCCAGGCCCTCCACGATGCGGGGGCCAGGGCGCTCCAGGGTTGGATCGACGGGGACGACCCTGCTTCCGCCGCCCGCCGCTTCCGGGTTCCCGGTGAGCACCAGGTCGTGGGGGCGGGCGAGCAGGGCTTCGCGGCTGACGGTGACGATGCCCGCCGGCACATCGGCGAAGACGTTCACGAGCCGGGCCCTTGCCAGCACCTCGTTGAGCCAGTGACGGCCGCCGAGGGTCATGGGCGGACTGGGCCAGATCTCGTAGTAGACGCGCAGGAGCGGGGCGTTGCGCCTGCGGGCGCAGGCGGCTTCGAGCGCCCGCTCGAAGGTGCCCGCGGCCTCCGCGCCCGCCCGCGGCACGCCGGCCAGGCGGGCGAGCTTCCTCAACGATTCGGCGATCTCCGCCAGGGTGCGGGGTTCGCTGCGGTAGACGGGGATGCCGATGCGTTCCAGCCAGCGCAGGTCGGCGGGGCGGTTCCCCGAGGCCCAGGCCACCACCAGGTCGGGCCGCAGGAGCAGCAGCCGCTCGCGGTCCAGGGGACCCAGGGAGGCCACCCTGGGAACGCCGTCGAGGCTTCGCGGGTAGTCGGTGAAATCGGCCACGGCGACCAGGCGGGATTCCAGTCCCAGGGCCAGGAGCAGCTCGGTGGCGTGGGGGGAGAGAGTGACGATGCGCCGGGCGGGCGCTTCCAGGGTCACGCGGTGGTCGAGGTCGTCGGTGACCTGCAGGTTGGCCGGTGCCGGGAGTGGCACAGCGAGCAGCGTGATCAGCGGAAGGAGGAGGGCCCTCATTCCGGCTCTTCCAGCCCGGCGCGGAAGCGTTTCCAGTCAAAGGCCGGGCCCGGGTCGGTCTTGCGCCCGGGGGCGATGTCGCAGTGGCCGACGATCCGTTCCGGGGTGATGGCCGGGAAGTGCGTCATGATCTGCCGGGTCACCCTGCAGAGGACCCGGTACTGGATGTCCGTGTAGGGTACCTGGTCCGCTCCCTCCAGCTCGATGCCGACGGAGAAGTCGTTGCACCTTTCACGCCCCTGGAAAGAGGAGACGCCGGCGTGCCAGGCCCGCTGCTCCAGGGGCACGAACTGGACCAGCTCGCCGTCCCTGCGGATCAGGAGATGGCTGGAGACGCGCAGCCCGTGGATTTCGGCAAAAAAGGGGTGGCGGTGCCTGGGCAGCCGGTTGAGGAAGAGCTGCTCGATCCAGGGGCCCCCGAAGGCGTTGGCCGGAAGGCTGATGCCGTGGATCACCAGCAGGTCCACCTCGACGCCAGCCGGTCGTTCGTCCCGGTTGGGAGAGGGAAGCCTGCGGGCCTCCTCGAGCCAGTTTTCGAGCCTCGTCATGGCAGGGTGAGCAAAAAAATTCGAAAAAATGTCTATGATCGTTTAGACTCAATAACTTGAAGGGGATTTGTAAAAAAATAGTTTAAAATTCGATCCACAGGAAGGCCCGGAACGGGAAGCCGAGGCGCTGCAGCAGGTGCCCCATCCGGGCTTCCAAGGGGAGGCGCTCCCATGAAATCCTTCTCCTGCGGCGATGCTCCAGGTCCCGTTGCATGGCGTCCGTCACAGTCGCCAGGAAAGGATTCTTGCACAATTGCTGCCCCGGTGCCTTTCCTTTGAAGAGCTGCGTTCATGGCCAAACCTTATAAATCGGTGCTGACCCGCCACCAGCTCCAGCAGCTGGCCGGGCTTTTCCGGCGCCGGCTGGAGGCGTGGCTGGAACAGCAGCTCGACCCCTATTTCGCCAGCCTGGAAGAGAGCTTCTTCAGCCATGCCGAGCAGGCGGCCAGTGACGCGTTGCGCCAGGGATATACGCACGCGGTGCAGGAGTTGGGCAGGAAACGTGGGGAGCTGGGGCTGGCGTTCCGCAACAACCTGCTCAAGGCGGTGGAGACCTTCTTTCTCCACTACGAGGCCTACCTGGAGGAGTTCATCCACGGTTTCACCGCCTCCACCGCCACGCCCGAGTCGCTGGAGCTGGTGAACAACGAAAAGCTGGAGGAGGACCTGGTGGTCCTGAGGACCTCCCACCGGGCCGCCAGCAATCTGCAGCCCGGCCACAAGGAGATGGTCTCCTACATGGCCGCCGTGGTGCAGCCCAAGGATCTTCCGCAGAACGGCACGCCGCTGTCGCCCCAGGTGATCGCCAACTGCATGCGCATGGCGCTTTCCGGTTGGGAAGGAACCGCCGCCTCGCGCTTTCTCTTCTACCAGGTGCTGGCCGACCGGATGTTGCCGGAACTGGTGGCGCTCTATCCCTCCCTGATCCGGGCGTTGCAGAAGATGGGGCTGGAACCGGTCCAGGTCCAGGTGAAGGTGAAGCGGCCGCATCCGCGCCAGCGCGCGCTGCCGCTCTCGGGCTACGCCCCCATGGCCACGGGGCGGCAGGGAAACAGCCGGCTGGAGGGCGAGGAGGCTGCCCTCTTCTCGGTGCTCAGCCTGATGCGCCAGCTCGGTGACGAGGACCGGGAGTTTCTCGGCATGGTGGGGTCGGTGGCCGGCGCCGCCCGTTCCTCGGGTGCCGCGATGAAGCCGGAGTCGCTGGCCCGGGTGGTGCGAGGGCTGCTGCAAAACCATTTCCGGGAGGTGGTCGGGCTGGAGGAGACCCGTGCGATCCAGGAGTCCTGGAAGCGGGACCTGGTGCAGGGCCTGAAGCGGCGGATGGAGGAGGAGCAGCTCCGGCTGCACAACCTCGACCAGCAGATCATCGACATCGTTACCATGCTGTTCGATTTCGTGCTGGACGATTCCCTGATTCCCGATTCCATGAAGGTGCTGCTGATCCGCCTGCAGATGCCGGTGCTCCAGATCGCCATTCGCGACAAGACCTTTCTCACCAACAGCCGGCACCCGGCCCGCGTGCTGGTCAACAATCTTTCGCGGGCGGCAGTGCGCTGGGTGGACGTGGGGGACTACTCCGACGACAGCGTCTACGGCATGATCCGCAATTCGGTGGAGCGCATCCTGCAGGGGGATGGCAGGGACCCCGGGCTCTACCTCGAGGTGAACCGCGATTTCGAGGAGTTCCTGGCCCAGGAAGAGCGTGGGGCGAGGGTGGCCGAAGAGCGGATCTCCCAGGTGGCGAGAGGCAAGGAGCAGCTGGCCATGGCGCGTCGCCGGGTCGCCGACATCCTGGACGGGCTCGTCACCGAGGAGCTGCCCGAAGTGGTCCGCCAGATCCTGGAGGATGCGTGGCGGGACGTGCTGACCCTCATCCTGCTGCGGGAAGGCGAGGAGAGCGATGCCTGGCGGGAGGCCTTGGGGGTGGCCCGGCGGCTCGCGCACAGCGTGTGGGGCGAGGAGATCGAGCAACAGCGCGACCGGTTCGTTGCGGAGATCCCGCAGCTGCTGGGCGAACTGCGCCGGGGATTTGCCTCCATCGCCTACGATTCCAAGAAGTCGGCGCAGTTGCTGGAGAAGCTGGAAGCCTGTCACGAGGCCGCCTCCCGGGGGGGCGCCTCCGTGACCGTCTCCTGCGCCCGTGCGACGACAACCGGGAAGGAAAAGGCGGGGGACGAAACGGCCGGATCCGCCGAGCCCGACCGCTACGACCAGCTGGTGCAATCGCTGAGGGAGGGCGACTG
>JALWGP010000193.1 GCA_027038775.1 Sedimenticola sp.
CCCTTGGCGGCATTGATGCTCATCAGGGCGTGGGCGATGTCGGCGTCGAGACGGTCGAAGACCGGCTCACCCCAGCCGGGCGGCACGCCGGTGGCCACCACGCTCACCTCGGCGCCCACCGAGTCGCCCGACTTGCGCAGGGCGTCCATGTAGGCCTCGAGCTCCGGCACCTGCCCGGCGTCGGGCCAGAAGAAAGGGTTCTGCTCCACCGGCTCCCAGGAGAAGCCGCGCGGCCGGTTCTCGCCCAGGGCGGAGAGATAGCCGCGGATCTCCACGCCGTAGCGCTCGCGCAGGTACTTCTTCGCAATGGCGCCGGCGGCCACGCGCATGGCGGTCTCCCGCGCCGAGGAGCGGCCGCCGCCACGGTAGTCGCGGATGCCGTACTTCTGGATGTAGGTGTAGTCGGCGTGGCCCGGGCGGAAACGGGCGGCGATCCCGGAGTAGTCCTGGGAGCGCTGGTCGGTGTTGTGGATGATCAGCCCGATGGGGGTGCCGGTGGTCTTCCCCTCGAAGACGCCGGAGAGGATCTGCACCTCGTCCATTTCCCGCCGCTGGGTGGTGTGGCGGCTCCTGCCGGGGCGGCGCCGTTCCAGGTCTGGCTGAAGATCCGTCTCGCTCAGCTCCATGCCGGGCGGACAGCCGTCCACGATACAGCCGATGGCGGGACCGTGGCTCTCGCCAAAGCTGGTGACGGTGAAGAGCTTGCCGATGGTGTTGCCGGACATCAATTCTCCGCCAGCAGGGCGTTGATCTCGGCCATGTCCTTCTCGGTGAGCACGCCGGCGGCCCGCTTCAGGGTCAGGAGGCTGGTGATGTAGGAATAGCGCGCCTTGGCGTGGTCACGCAGGGCGCGGTAGTAATCGCGCTGGGCGTTGAGCACGTCCACCATGGTGCGCGTGCCCACTTCGAAACCGGCGGTGGTGGCGTCCAGCGCGCTCTTGGTGGAGACGATGGCCGCCGCCAGGGATTTGACCGCGCTGATGCTCGCCTGCAGCGTGCGGTAGGCGTTGCGCACCTGCTTGTCCACCTCGCGCCGCGCCTGGTCCAGCCGCTCCTGGGCGGCGATGAGGTCGGCCCGTGCCTGGCGGGTGGCCGCTTCCACGCCCCCGCCCTGGTAGATGGGCACGTTCAGCTGCAGGCCGATGGCGCCGGAGCGGGTGTCGTCGTACAAGGCCCCATCCTGGTCGCTGTGGCTGATCCCGTAGCTGCCGAAGAGATCCAGCGTCGGGTAGTGGCCGGAGCGCTGCGCCTCCACCTCCCGCTGGGCGATCTGGGTGGCGTCGGAGGCCGCCTTCACATCGGGACTGTTCTGCAGCGCCATGGCGCTCCATTCGTCGATGTCCGCCGGCATGGGCGGATCCAGGGGGATCTTCTTCTTCAGGTCGGCCAGCTTCTCGGGGCGGATGCCCAGGATCTGGCGCAGGTCCTCCCAGGCGTTGTCCAGGTCGTTGATGGCCAGGATCTCGTTGGTCACCGCCTGGTCGTAGCGCGCCTGGGCCTCGTGCACGCCGGTGATGGCGATGAGCCCCACCTCGAAGCGCTGCTTGGCCTGCTCCAGCTGGCGGGCGATGGCCTTCTTGTCGGCGCGCACGAAGGTGAGGGTCTCCTGGGCGGAGAGCACGTTGAAGTAGGCGGTGGCCACGCGCAGCATCAGGTCCTGTTCCTGTGCGCGGTACTGGGCGTCGGCCAGCTCCAGCTGCCACTCCGACTGCTCCAGGCGGACGAAGCGGTCGCGGCGGTAGATGGGCTGACTGAGCCCGATGCTCAGGTCGGTCGTGCCGTAGTTGTCCGAGGGCCCGTTGTCGGGATCGAAGCGGTTGTAGCTGGCGTCCCCGGTGACGGAGACTTGCGGCAGCAGCTGGGACAGCGCCAGGGGCTTGGCCTCGCGCTGGGACTCCAGCTTGGCCGCCGCTTCCCGCAGCACGGGATCGCGTTCCGTCGCCAGCTTGTAGACCTCCAGCAGGTCCTCCGCCAGGCTTCCCTGGGAAAGAGCCAGCAGCAGGGATGCGATCAGGGTTTTCTTCATCGATTCTTCTCCGTCTTGTCGGTTTTCATGGGGCCGACCACCGTCTGGGGATCCAGCCGCTTGCCCCGCAGGTTCATGCGCCAGTCGAGGTGGGGACCGGTGACCCGCCCCGTGGCGCCCAGCTCGGCCACCACCTGCCCCTGTTTCACCCGTTCCCCCTCTTTCACCAGGATTCGGTGCAGGTGCATGAAGGTGGATGATAACCCATGGCCGTGATCCATGATCAAGGTGCCGCCGGAATAAAACATGTCGGGCACCGCCAGGGTGACGATGCCGTCGGCGGGCGCGCGCACCGGCGTGCCCACCGGCCCGGCGATGTCCACCCCGTAGTGGGGCCGGCGCGGCTTGCCGTTGAGCACGCGCTGGCTTCCATAGACGCCGGTGATGGGCCCCGTCACCGGCCACCGGAACCCCGTCAGGAAATCGGTGCGCTTGTCGACCCGCGCGCGTGCCTTCTTCACCAGCACCACGTCGCGGCGGATCCGCTCGAGGTCCTCCTTCTTCCTCGGCGTCACCTTGGCGGGCGGCAGGCCATCGATGCGCTGGATGCGGTATTCCCGCCTGGCAACCTTCAGTTCGCGCTCGATGCGGGTGCCGTCCGTCAGCACCACCTCGAGCCTCGACCGGGGCGGCGCTTCCCGCGAGAAGCCGATGAGGAAATGTCCGTCCGGGGAGACGGGCACCGGCTCGCCGTCGAACACCACCCGCGCGCCAGGCTCCGTCCGGCCAAAAACCAGGGCGCCCTGCTCCAGCGGCCCCTCCAGGGCGAGCGGAACCTTCCCCGCCTGGGAAAGGGTCGCCCAGAACAGCAGCAGGAGCGGGAAGAGACGAACAAGGGGCATGGAAAGTCGGTTGGCCGGTGTCAGCAGGAACCCGGGCATTTTAGCAAAAGTTGATAGAATCACCCGATGAACCCGCAACGGCCGCAACCCCGGGTCCGCTCCGCCCCCTACACCTGGCCGGAGGTGATCCGCATGGTGCTCTCGCACCGCCGGGAGCTGATCACCGCCAACATCATCGCCGTGCTGGGCACCGCCGCCGCAGTGCCGGTGCCGCTGCTCATCCCCCTGCTGGTGGACGAGGTGCTGTTGCACAAACCGGGCACCCTGGTGGCGTGGAGCAACCGCCTGTTTCCCGAGAGCTGGCAGGGACCGGTGCTCTACATCTTCGCCGTGCTGCTGCTCACCCTGGTGCTGCGGCTCATCGCCCTGGTCTTCAACGTCTGGCAGGTGAAGGAGTTTACCCGCATCTCCAAGGATGTCATCTTCCGCATCCGCCGCGACCTGCTGAACCGCCTGCAGTACTTCTCCATGGCCGAGTACGAGGTGCTGGGACCGAGCACCGTCGCCTCCCACCTGGTCACCGATCTGGACGCCGTGGACCAGTTCGTGAGCACCTCCACCAGCAAGTTCATCGTCGCCCTGCTCACGGTGCTGGGCACCGCCGTGGTGCTGCTGTGGATGCACTGGCAGCTGGCGCTCTTCATCCTGCTGCTCAACCCCGTGGTGATTTACATCACCACCCTCTTCGGGCGCAAGGTGAAACAGCTCAAGTCCATGGAGAACCGCGCCTGGCAGGCCTTCCAGGAGGCGCTGGCCGAGACCCTGGACGCCATCGAGCAGGTGCGCGCCGCCAACCGCGAGAAGCACTACATCCGGCGCATCGTGGACAAGGCCGACCGCATCCGTACCCGCTCGGCCAGCTTCACCTGGAAGAGCGACGCCGCCAACCGCCTCTCCTTCATGGTCTTCCTCTTCGGCTTCGACGTCTTCCGCGCGGTGAGCATGCTCATGGTGCTCTACTCCAGCCTCACCATCGGCGAGATGCTGGCGGTCTTCGCCTACCTCTGGTTCATGATGGGCCCGGTGCAGGAACTGCTCAACATCCAGTACGCCTACCACGCCGCGCGCGCCGCCCTGAACCGCATCAACGCCCTGGTGGACGTCCAGCTCGAGCCGCGCTTCCCCCACGAGGAGAACCCCTTCGAAGGCAAGAATACGGTCTCCATCCAGATGGAGAAGATCTGCTTCGCCTACGGCGATGGCCCCCTCATCCTCAAGGAGGTGAGCCTGGAGATCGCCGCCGGCGAGAAGGTGGCCCTGGTGGGCGCCAGCGGCGGCGGCAAGAGCACCCTGGTGAAGATCCTGCTGGGCCTCTACCTGCCGAAGTCGGGCCGCGTCTGCTTCGACGGCGTGCCGGTGGAGCGCATCGGCCTGGACGTGGTGCGCGACAACGTGGCCACGGTGCTGCAACACCCGGCCCTGCTCAACGACACCGTGCGGGTCAACCTCACCCTCGGCGACGACGTGCCGGAAGAGAAGCTCTGGCAGGCGCTGGAGATCGCCCAGCTCAAGGAGGTGGTCAAGCGCATGCCGCGCGGCCTGGAGACCCGCATCGGCCGCAACGGCGTGCGCCTTTCCGGCGGCCAGCGGCAGCGGCTGGCGGTGGCGCGCATGGTGCTCCGCGAGCCCAGGGTAGTGATCCTCGACGAGGCCACCTCGGCCCTGGACACCGACACCGAGGCCCGCCTCCACCGCGCCCTCTCCGAGTTCCTCAGGAACCGCACCACCCTCATCATCGCCCACCGCCTGAGCGCGGTGAAGCAGGCCGACCGGGTGCTGGTCTTCGAGGACGGCCGCATCGTGGAGCAGGGGCGCCACGAAGAGCTGCTGGAAGAGGGCGGACTCTATGCCAGCCTATACGGCCAGCAGGAGCGGTAACACACCAATGTTTAGCCCTTTCAGAACCAACCACGCATTCCCGGGCAAGGCGCGACCTGCAACAAGTGGCAGGTGCAGGATGCACTCCCGTGACGCTTGGTTGAGCTCTCTGCAAGCGGCCTCTGGGCAACCATGCGCACGGATATCAGTTGTACAACCTGCGCGCCCAAGGCAACAACAGCAAGGCGCTTCCGAACAACAAGAGCGCTGTCGGTTCAGGAATGGAGCTGGGAGCTCCAAAAGCTTGAATCTCGCCCACCGAATAGTAGTTGTCGCCACCGGTGGCACTGATACGCAGGTAACGAGTATCCACGGCACTGAAATCTATCGATGGCACATACTCCGGGTTGGCAGAATCACTGCTCATCGTATCCATGCCACCAGGTGAAACCGGAATCTCACCATCGGATACAGCGATACTGAAAAGGTTGGAGAAACTGAGACCATCAATGGAGTACTGCACCAGGTACGCATCGTTGTTGTCCACCGATACCAGCACATCCTCCAGTTTATACCGGGCACCCAAGTCCACCTGGAGGATCACGGACGTCCCACTCCAATAGGCGGTATCGGTTTGCCAATACCCTTTTTCCGGCGGGACATAACCATCTATGATCCACGCGGCATCCCCCCCAGTCAGGGTTCCGGCTGCCACAGTGGCAGAACTGGGCGTGATCAGGCCTGCACTAACCGGCAAACTCGGGACAAGGATGATCAGGGCAACAATGCACTTGTACTTCCAGGATATTTGCATTTCAGATCTCCCGCGGCTTACATGGAATCGAAAGGGTCGCCTAGCTTTTCAAGCAAGACTTGCGCCAAAAAAGTTTTTCTCATGATTTCAACACATTGAAAAACTGCGAACCCCAGCCCTGTAAAACAAGCTGACAACTTGGTCTTGCTCTGCCTGAAACGACACAACCTCACATGATGGCTGGTGCAAACCGGCACGGTCATCGATTGAACATCGAGCAATAGACCGACAGGAAACCTTGGCAATCGATCCCAAGTTCTCCTATCTTTTCGGGGACGGACAAAAAGGCGATTTCACATGACCACCCGCTACACCAAGACCGAAGCGGCCAGGGCACTCGAAGAGCTGAACGCGGCCGCCGGGGAAGCCTGGCAGATCCGTGACGGGCGGCTCTCCCGCACCTTCGTCTTCCGCGATTTCACCGAGGCGTTCGGGTTCATGGCGCGGGTGGCGCTGCTGGCGGAAAAGGCGGACCACCACCCGGAGTGGTGCAACGTCTACCGCAAGGTGGAGATCCATCTCACCACCCACGAGGCGGGTGGCCTCACCGGGCGCGATTTCGAGCTGGCGCGCGCCATAGAAGGGCTGTTGGAATAACCTCCGCTTCAGGCGTGCAGCAGGGTGGCCTCGTAGTCACCGGGATGCCCGGATCGCCAGTGGATGTCGCCCACCCTGGGCTGGTAGACGCCGCGCCTGCGGTCCTCGAAATAGAGCCGCAAGGTCTCCCGCACCACGGCGAATGCGAGCTCGTCCCAGGGAATCTCCTGCTCTCCGAAGAGCGCCACCTCCAGCGACTCCTCGCCAGGAGAGAAACCGCCCTCCAGCAGCCGGCCGCGGAAGAGCAGGTAGACCTGGTCGATGTGGGGCAGGTTGAAGGTGGTGTAGAGCTGGAGGATCTCCACCCGGGCGTTGGCCTCCTCCAGGGTCTCACGCGCGGCGCCCTCCTGGCAGCTCTCGCCGTTCTCCATGAAGCCGGCAGGCAGCGTCCAGAGGCCGTAGCGGGGCTCGATGGCGCGACGGCAGAGCAGGATGCGGCCGTCCTCGTGCTCGGGGATGCAGCCGGTGACCAGCTTGGGGTTCTGGTAGTGGATCTCGCCGCAGCGCGTGCAGACGTGGCGCTCGCGGCTGTCTCCGGGCGGCACCCGGAGCTCCAGGATTCCGCCACAACTGCTGCAGTATTTCATCCGGCTGCCTGCCCTTTCGACCATCGGTTCCGTGTAAACTAACATTCTCCTTCACCTGCTGAAACCGTCCATGGCGCATCCGCCCTGCCACCCCGGGAGCCCCGCCACATGAGCGGCACAGACACCCTGCCCGCCGCCGGCCTGCTGCTGGTGAACCTGGGCACGCCCGACTCGCCCGCGCCCGCCGACGTGCGACGCTACCTGGCGGAGTTCCTGTGGGACCCGCGGGTGGTGGAGACGCCGCGCTGGCTCTGGTGGCCCCTGCTCCACGGCATCATCCTCAACACCCGGCCGCGCCGTTCCGCCGAGGCCTACGCCAGGATCTGGACCGAGACCGGCTCGCCCCTGCTGCTCCACACCCGGCGGCAGGCCGAGGCACTCCAGGCACGGCTGGGCGAGCAGGTGAAGGTGGTGCCCGCCATGCGCTACGGCAACCCCTCCATCGCCGCCGGGCTACGGGAGTTGCGCGAGGCGGGCTGTGAGCGGATCCTGGTGCTTCCCCTCTATCCCCAGTACTCGGCCACCACCACCGCCTCCACCTTCGACGCGGTGACGGAAGAGCTGCGCCGCTGGCGCCGGGTTCCCGAGCTGCGCTTCATCGGCCAGTACCACTCGGAACCCGGCTACATCGCCGCCCTGGCCGCCAGCATCCGGGAATACCAGCAGGAGAACGGGACGCCGGAGAAGCTGATTCTCTCCTTCCACGGCATCCCGCAACGCTACGCCGAAGCGGGCGATCCCTACCCCCGCCAATGCGAGCGCACCGCCCGCCTGCTGGCCGAGGCCCTGGGGCTGGAAGAAGGCCGGTGGCAGCTCACCTACCAGTCGCGCATGGGACGCGAGCCCTGGCTGCAACCCTATACCAGCGCCACGCTGGAAGCGCTGGCCCGGGAGGGCGTGCGCCACGTGCAGGTGCTCTGTCCCGGCTTCGCCGCCGACTGCCTCGAGACCCTGGAGGAGATCGCCATAGAGAACCGCGACATCTTCCTGGCCCACGGCGGGGAGCGCTACGGCTACATCCCCTGCCTCAACGACCGGCCGGACCACGTCGAGGCCCTGGCCGCCATCGCCCGAAGCCACCTGGGAGGCTGGATCCATGAGTGACACCCCGCGCCCCACCGACATCATCCTCCACAGGAAATCCCACACCCTGGAGATCGCCTTCGACGACGGCAGCCGCTTCACCTACCCCGCCGAGCTGCTGCGCGTCTATTCTCCCTCCGCCGAGGTGCGCGGCCACTTCGGCAAGGGAGCCAAACTGCAGCTGGACAAGCAGGACGTGAACATCACCGACATCAAGCCGGTGGGCCAGTATGCCATCAAGATCTTCTTCGACGATGGCCACGACTCCGGGCTCTACGACTGGGGCTACCTGTACGACCTGGGACGCAAGCAGGCGATCTACTGGACCGACTACCTCGACCGGCTGCAGCAGGCGGGACACGAGCGCAAGCCGCCTTCGTGGAAATAGGGCGCCTCGGATGTTCGGCCCGGGGGCGGGCCTCCTACTATTTCCTCGTGGATCCCCGGCCGTAGGAGCGGCGCCCCCGCCGCGAACCGTTCGAAATTCGGCCCGGGGCGGGCCTCCTGCCATTTCGTCGTGGACCCCGGCCGTAGGAGCGGCGCCCCCGCCGCGAACCATTCGAAATTCGGCCCGGGGGCGGGCCTCCTACCTGCCGCCTTCGGTCTCCCAGGGGAACCCCGCCTCTTCCAGCGCCCGCTTCAGCGCCTCGAAGGCCCGTTCCACCCGCTCCCGCGGCCCGCGGAATCCCAGCTCGACGAAATGCGCCTCGCCCCGCCGCGGCAGGCTGAAGAGCTTCACCCCCGGCCAGTCGGCGTCCAGCTCCTGCAGCAGGGGCATGAGGGCGTTCTCCGATACGCCGGGCACCCGCAGCGAGCGCTCGGCCTCCCCCTCGGCGTCGGCGTAGCGGTGCTCCAGCACCCAGCGCGCCATGGGATGGGCCATGTCGGGGAAGCCGGGCAGGAAGTGGTGCTCCCGGATGGAGAACCCGGGCACCTGGTTCACCGGGTTGGGGATCAGTTCCGCTCCTTCCGGCAGGTCGGCCATGCGCACCCGGTGGGGCCGGGCCGCCTCGCCGAAGCGTTCCACGATGAGCGCCTCCGCCCCGGGATGGCGCACCAGGGGCACGCCGGCCGCCTCGGCGGCACACTGCCGGGTGTGGTCGTCGGGGGTGGCGCCGATGCCGCCACAGGAGAAGACCGGCAGTCCCTCCTCCATGGTCTGCCGCAGGCGGGCGGTGAGCCGCACGGGATCGTCCGGCAGGATCTGCAGCCAGTGGAGCGCGTGGCCATGTTCCGCCAGCAGCCCGCGGAAGAAGTCGAAGTGGCGGTCGCGCCGGCGCCCGCTGAGGATCTCGTCGCCGACGACGATGAGTCCGAACCTCATGACGGCGTACCCCTCAGCTTCGCCACCGCCTCGCGAATCGCCTCGGAGAGGTAGTAGAAGTACATCTCCATGGTGTTGATGCCCACCATTTTCTCTGCCAGCTCACGGCCGTCGGCGTCCAGGAACAGCAGGGTCGGGGTGACGTAGACGCCGTACCCGTGGGCGAAATCGGCGGCGGAAACCCGCCTGCCGGAGAAATCGACCACCATCTCACCCTCGTCGATGTAGAGCTCGCCCAGCAGGATCTCGCCGGCGAAGTCCTTCGCCTTGATCATGGGAAAGATGATCTCCTCCTTGATCCTGTGGCAGTAGGGGCAGTCGTACTGGGAGACCAGCACCACCAGCACGCGCCGCTCACGGCGTGCCGTGGCGCCGGCCTTGCGGAAATCGTCGAAGCGTCGGAGGTCGGTCACATCGGTCTCGATCAACGGGCCAGGCGTCCTATTCTAAACTCCCACGCGGCAACTTTTTGCTACCATTGCGGTCAACAACGAAACATTCCCCCGGCTTCTCATCTCATGAAGATCCTCGCCGACCTCTTTCCGGTCATCCTTTTCTTTGTCGCCTACAAGCTCGCCGGAATCTACATGGCCACCGCGGCGGCCATCGGTGCTTCCATCGTGCAAGTGGGCTGGAACCGCTGGCGCCACGGCCGGGTGGAGACCATGCACTGGGTGACGCTGGGGCTGATCCTCTTCTTCGGCGGCCTGACGCTGCTGCTGCGCGACCCGGTCTTCATCAAGTGGAAGCCCACGGTGGTCAACTGGCTCTTCGCCGCCGCCTTCCTGGGCTCGGCGCTCTTCATGGAGCGCAGCCTGCTGCAACGCATGATGGATCATGCCGTGACTCTGCCCGATGCGGTCTGGAAACGCCTGAACCTGGCCTGGGTGAGCTTCTTCCTCTTCATCGGCGTAGCCAATCTCTACGTGGCCTACAACTTCTCCGAGGAGGTCTGGGTGGACTTCAAGCTCTTCGGCATGATGGGCCTTACCCTGCTGTTCCTCGTCGCCCAGGGCTTCTACCTCTCCCGTTACATCCAACTCAACGAGGAAAGCTGAATGCTCTACTGCATCATCGGCACCGACGGCACCGACACCCTCGAAAAACGTGTCCAGGCGCGCCCCGCCCACCTGGAGAGGCTGAAGCAGCTCCAGGCCGAAGGCAGGCTGGTGCTTGCCGGCCCCTTTCCCGCCGTGGACGCGGAAGACCCGGGCAGCGCCGGCTTCACCGGCAGCCTCATCGTGGCCGAGTTCGAAAGCCTGGAACAGGCCCAGGAGTGGGCCGCGGCCGACCCCTACATATCCGCCGGCGTCTACGAACGCATCTCCGTCAAACCATTCAGGAAAGTACTGCCATCATGAACATGCAAAGGAAGTCTCTCATCGCCATCGGCGTCAGCCTGCTCTCCGCCACCCTCGCTCTCCATCCGGCCGTTGCCGGAGAAGAGAAGCCGGCAGCATCCATGGAGCCCCTGGTCCTGGTGAACATCAACGGCCAGGACATCAACAACATGGAGGTGCTGGCCTTCAACGCCCTCCAGGGCCAGCCGCCGGCCAACACCCGGGAGGCTCAGATCAAACTGCTGAACCAGTTGATCAACACCACGCTCATCGCCCAGGAGGGGGAGAAGGCGGGGCTGCCCGAGAAGCCCAACGTGAAGGCGGCACTCAACATGGCGCGGGTCCAGGTGTTGGCCGAGGCCCAGATCAACGACTACCTCACCGCCCACCCGGTGACCGACGGGGAGATCGAGGCCGCCTACCAGAAGCGCTACAGCGGTGACAACCTGAACGAGTACAAGGTGCGCCACATCCTGGTGCAGAAGAAGGAAGAGGCCGAGGAGATCATCGGCCTGCTGGACAAGGGCAAGGGCGACTTCGCCGAGCTGGCCAAGGCAAGATCACTGGATGCGAGCAAGGAGAACGGTGGTGAGCTGGGCTGGATCGGCCGCCACCAGGTGGTGCAGCCTTTCGGTGACGCCATGGTGAAGCTCGGGAAGGGCCAGTACACCAAGGAGCCGGTGAAGAGCCAGTTCGGCTGGCACGTGATCCTGGTGGACGACGTGCGCAAGCAGGAGGCGCCGCCGCTGGAAGAGGTGAAGGCACAGCTCACCACGGAACTGCGCCAGAAGAAGCTGGCGGAGTACATCACGGGCCTGCGCAAGAAGGCGAAGATCGAGGTTCCCGGGAAGAAAACAGCCAACGGCGGCTGAAAGCCCTCGTTGCCGGGGCGGCCGCTCCGCGCCCCCCGGCCTGAGCCGCTATTCCTCGTCCTTCTTCTTGCGGCCGATGGTGTGCAGCGGCACCACCTCGGCAGCCGGCCTCTCGTCGGCGTAGTAGGGCTTCTCGCGCACGGCACCGGCAG
>JALWGP010000194.1 GCA_027038775.1 Sedimenticola sp.
GCCGGCGATGAGGTAGCGGCTGAGGGTGCGGTTGGTATAGCGGCTGCCCGCCGAGATGTGCAGGTACTGGAGCAGCAGGATCTCGATCAGCGAAGGCAGGTTGCGTGCCGCCAGCACGGTGAGCACGATGATGGCGAACACCGAGAGCACATCCCCCAGGGTCACCGCCACCAGCTCCGTCTTGCCCTCCACGGTGACGCTGTGGTGCCAGAGGGCGATATCGTCCAGCAGCGAGAGTGCCGGGAACAGCGGCGCCCAGATCAGCCACAGTCCAACGGCGCCGGCGATGAAGAGCAGGGCGTTGAGCAGGCGGCGGCTCTCGTGGCTCAGGGCCACCAGGTCGATCTTCTCCTCCTCCGCTTCCTTCTCGCGCTCGCCCGCCACCGGCGCCGTTCCCTCCTCCTCCTGTTCCTGCAATGCCCTGCGCCGCTCCAGGGCCGCCTGGTAGGCCAGCCGGCGGCGGGTGAGCAGCAGCCAGAACTCGGCCAGCTGCTGCACCACCACCAAGGCGGCGATGAGCCAGAGAGAGTTCATCAGGTAGCGGAGGATGGTGGCGCCGGTATAAACGTACCCCATGAGCGAGAGCCCCAGCAGCACCACGGGAATCCCCATCACCACCGAGAACCAGAACCAGCGCAGCCGTGCGGCATAGCCGTGGGGATACTGCCGCAGGTAGGCCGCCACGATGCCACGCACCGGGTGAAAGACCCGGTAGATGAAGAAGTTGAGGGAGAACGCCAGCACCACGAAATCGAGCTTGACCACCACCGCGGCCAGCCCTTCCGGCAGCACGTTGCTGGCGATGACGGTAAAGGCCGACGCGGGAATGAACACCCAGAAGAGGTGGGCCAGCGCCCGCCGCAGTTTCTTCAGGTTCTCCTCCCGCCAGCGGAAGTGCGCCTGAAGCAGCCCGCCCTTCATGGCCAACGCCTGTCCCGCCAACAGGGAATAGAAAGGGGCCAGGATCCAGAGCACGGCGCGGCCCAGGGCGTGCGCCTGCAGGGAGCGATCCCCCTCCTGCCGGAAGAGCCAATAGAAGAAGAGCAGCCACAACACCGGCCACAGCGCCATCAGCAGGCTCAGCAGCAGAGCCTTCATGGTGCCCAGGAAGTTGCCGTAGCCGGGTTTTCCAGCCCCGCTCCCGGTGGCGCGGATCGCCCGTTTCAGCCGTCCGTGGAATGCGGTGACCAGCAGCAGCCCCAGCAGCATCACCAGCGCCCGTGGCGACTGGCCAAGGTGCACCAGCAGCGATCTCCACATGGCCAGCCAGGCGTCGGCGTCGAACAAGACGTCGAGCTCGGCAGGCAGCGCCTGCAGGTCGGCAAGGCGAAAGGCGCGGGTATTGCGCACCCACAACAGGTGCTCCGCCAGGTAGGTATCGAACTCCTCCACCGCCTGCAGCAGCGCCTGCAGGGCGAGATCCTGCTCGGCCAGCGCCCGGATGTAGTCTTCCTGGGTCTTTACCAGTTGGCGCTGCAGTTCCAGCCGCCGCTGATGCAGGCGGCGAACCTCGGGCTCCAGGCGCTTCTTTTCCTGTTCGGCGAGGCCAGCCGGCCAGTGCATCCCCGGCCCTTCTTCCTGAAGTTGCTGCAGCGCCTCCTTCAGTCGGATCTGTTCCAGGCTGGCCTCGGTAATGCGCTGTCGCACCCGCGCCATCTGGCGGGTCAGCTCGCGCAGGCCCGGCAACTGCTGGCGCTGTTCCAACAGCACCTGCCCCAGCGCCCCCTTGAGGCCGGCCACCTCCACCTTTTCCCGGGTGGCGCGATAAGTATCCCGGATCTCCTTGGTACGCTCCCGCAGGCGGTTGTCCAGCGTGGTGACCTGCTCCAGCCGGTCGGTGAGTTTCGCCAGGCGCTCGCCGAGCGCGGCGTTGCCGGCCGCCAGCTTCCTCAGCAGGGGGGGTTCCTCGGCAAGCGCACGCCGGGTCTTCTCCTCGGTACGGCTGAGCCGCTCCACCTCCGCCTTGCGCCGTTCATTGAGCAACTTCTCCAGCTGCTCCATCCGCGCCTCGGCCGCCTTCAGGCGTAGCCTGGCCTGCTGCAACCGGGCGTCCCGCAGCGCCTGGCGCGCCGGCAGGGAGAGCAGCTCCTGCTCCAGCATTCTCACTTCCTGGCGCAGCGCCTCCAGGTGCGACCGGTCACGCCACTGCCGCGCCCGGTCCAACGGCGCCTGGGCCGCTGCCGCCGCCTGCACCTTCTGTTGCAGAGCATCCAGCTCCTGGCGCGCCTGCGCCAGGCGGGCGCGGGCCGCCTCGGGACGCCCTTTCTGCAGGGAAGGCTCCTGCTCCAACTCACCGATGAGCGCCTCACGCGCCAGGAGCTCGGCCTTCTCCGTCTCCACCAATTGCGTCAGCTCGTCGATGGACTTGCGCATCAGGCGCTTGCGGTCCAGCACCACGGGGGGCGGCTCCCGGGCCAGCTCCTTGCGGATGGCTGCGGTCTCGCGCGGGGCTTCCCTGCGGGCACGGACGAAGGCCTCCCCCTGCTGCCGGAATCTCTGTGCCCGGTTCAGCCAGCTCTTCGTCTCCTCGTACAGCTCAAGCAGGGACTTCCGGTCGGCATCGGAGAGTTCGGAGTCCTTCTTTGCCTCATCGATCGCCGCCTCGACCCGCTTCAGGTCAACGCCTTGGGACTGCGCAGCAGACGGCTGCCCACCGGCTGCCATCACGCCTGCGGAAAACTGCAGGAAGAGCAAGAGAAGGAAACAGCGAAAACCCATGACCGAAATATTGCACCAACCTGTTGGAGGCCCGCCCCCGGGCCGAGTTTCGAACCGTTCGCGGCGGGGGCGCCGCTCCTACACCGGTTTGTGGGAGGCCCGCCCCCGGGCCGAGTTTCGAACCGTTCGCGGCGGGGGCGCCGCTCCTACCGGAAGCCCGTCCCCGGCCGAACATCGAACGTTCGCGGTGGGAGCGTCGCCCCACCCGTTGCTCCGGCACCCCGCGCAACAGGGTAGCACAGCCGCATGCCACCACCGGGACGGGCGCATTGACAGTCCCGGTGAACTCAACCCAGAATGCGAAAAACCATAGGGAGTAGCACACCATGACCAAGCACATTGGCATCCTCACTGCCGGCGGCGACAGCCCCGGTCTCAACGCGGCCCTGCGGGGCGTGGGCAAGGCCGCCCAGGGCTGGTACGACATGCAGGTGATCGGATTCCTGGACGGGTTCCGTGGCCTGGTGGACAACCGCTTCCAGCGCATGGACGGCGATGTGCTCTCGGGGATCCTCACCCGCGGCGGCACCATCCTCGGCACCAGCCGTGACAAGCCCCACCGCATGCTCTTCGGCGGCAAGGTGCAGGACATGACCGACGTCATCGTCGAGAACTACCACGCCAACCACCTCGACTGCCTGGTCTGCATCGGCGGCGGCGGCACCCAGAAGAACGCCCTCAAGCTGATGGAGAAGGGGCTCAACATCATCACCCTGCCCAAGACCATCGACAACGACGTGGCCATGACCGACGTCACCTTCGGCTTCGACACCGCCCTGGGGATCGCCACCGACGCCATCGACCGGCTCCACTCCACCGCCCACAGCCATCACCGCATCATCGTGGTGGAGATCATGGGTCACCGCGCCGGCTGGCTGGCGCTGGGCTCGGGCATCGCCGGCGGCGCCGACGTCATCCTGCTTCCGGAGATTCCCTACGACCTGGAGGTGGTGGCCGAGGCCATCCGCCAGCGTTCGCGCGGCGGCAAGAACTTCAGCATCGTGGCAGTGGCTGAAGGGGCCCTGCCCAAGGAGAAGGCCAGCCTGGTGCAGGAGGCGGAACAGCGCAAGGCCAACGCCACCAGCAAGAAGGAGAAGAAAGAAGCCAAGGAGGTACTGGCCCGCCTGGCCCAGGACTACGCCAACCACACGGTGCTGCTCTCCAGCCAGCTGGAACAGCTCACCGGACTGGAGTCGCGCGTCACCATCCTCGGCCACCTGCAGCGCGGCGGCACCCCCTCGGCGGCCGATCGCCTGCTGGCCACCCGTCTGGGCACCGCCTGCGCCGACCTGATAAACGAGGGCACCTACGGCGTCATGGTGGCCGCCCGTGGAGACGATGCGGTGGCGATTCCCCTGGAAGAGGTGGCGGGCAAGAAGAAACTGGTGCCTCCCGACCATCCCTGGGTGACCAGCGCGCGGCGGGTGGGCACCTGTATGGGGGATGAAGTGGGATGAAAATCACCATCATCAGCGGCAGTCACCGAATCAACTCCCAGAGCCGCAAGGTGGCGGATCATATCCGCCGCACCCTGCTGGAAGAAGGGCTGGCCGACGAGGCGGAGGTGTTCAGCCTGGAGGGCAACCCTCTCCCCTTGTGGGACGAGGGGCTTTGGACCGGCGACGAGGCGTGGGAACAACGCCTCGCCTCCCTGCGCCGGCTGCTGCGCGAGAGCGACGGCTTCGTGGTGGTCTCCCCGGAGTGGCACGGCCAGGTGCCGGCAGGGCTGAAGAACTTCTTCCTCATCGTCGGCAAGCAGGAGGTGGGGCACAAGCCGGCGCTGATCGTCACTGTCTCCTCCGCCGACGGCGGCGCCTACCCCGTGGCTGAACTGCGCATGAGCAGCTACAAGAACAACCGCATCCTCTACATCCCGGAACAGGTGATCGTGCGCAACGTGGAGCGAGTGCTCAACCCCGAGCCCGCCGACAACGACCCCGACGCCGACAGTTATTTCCGCGAGCGGATCCTCTGGTCCCTGCAGGTGCTGCGCGCCTACGCCGAGGCGCTCGGCCCGGTGCGCGAGAGTGGTGTCACGGTGAATGAGAAGTTTGGCTTCGGGATGTAGCAGAAGCCCGGCGCCCTCGGGCCGGCCAAGGACTCTCGTTTCCGTTCAGCGGCCTCCAACATGCGGAGCCCGGAGTGATCGGCCATGGGCACCGCGCACCATGAGCGCCCGCTTGCACCTGCCATGCCGCCCCGCTAATCTGGGCCAGAAGGTCTACAATCCGGAAACCGTTCACATGCCGCGAACAGCATGAACGCTGCCCCCCACACTCCACCGAAGGTCTCCATCATCCTGCCCGCCTACAACGAAGGGGGTGTCATCGGCTCGGTGGTCTCGCGGCTCGCCCGGGATTTTCCCGATGCCGAGCTGCTGGTGGTGGACGACTGCTCCACCGACTCCACGGCCAGGGAAGCGGCTGAAGCCGGCGCGCGCGTCATCTCCCACAAGTACAACATGGGCAATGGCGCCGCCATCAAGACCGGGGTTCGGCACGCCCGGGGAGAGACCCTGGTGTTCATGGACGCAGACGGGCAGCACAGTGCCGAAGACGTACAAAAACTGCTGGACAAGCTGGACGAAGGCTATGACATGGTCGTCGGCGCGCGGGACATTGGTGGACAGGCCGGCAAGCGGCGCTTGCTGGGTAACCTCCTGCTCAACAAGCTGGCCTCCTTCCTCACAGCGCGGAAGATCGAGGATCTCACTTCAGGCTTTCGCGCCACCCGCGCGGAGATCTTTCGCCAGTTCCTCTACCTGCTGCCAAATGGCTTTTCCTACCCGACCACTTCCACCATGGCTTTTCTCCGGTCAGGCTACGCAGTGGGTTTCGTGTCCATCAAGGTGCAACCAAGGAAGGGCAAGAGCAAGATCAGCCTGATCCGGGACGGTATTCGTTTCCTGGTGATCATCATGCGCATCACCACGCTCTTTTCGCCCATGCGGGTCTTCTTTCCCATGAGCCTGCTCTTCTTCCTGCTGGGCGTTGCACGCTACCTGTGGTTCTACTTGGAAACCGGTGCCTTCTCGAGCATGGCGGGCGTGCTGCTCATCGCTTCGGTGGTGGTCTTTCTCATCGGCCTGGTGTCGGAACAGATCACGGCGCTGCACTACGGGCTGTCGCGCAACTACTGCCAGGAGGAACCTCCTGCTTCCCCGGTATCCGGTTCGCACCCCGGTGGAGACAACGGGTGACCTTCGGGCCCCCATGAACATCGTCCTGGTCACCACCTCGTTTCCAACATGTCTGGCGGGCTCGGAGGCTGCCGGTTCCTTCGTGTCGGATTTTGCCCTGGAACTTGCAAATTCTTGCGAGGTTGCAGTCGTTGCCCCCGGGAGCAGCGAAGAAATTCAACAGGAACACGAGGGAATGCGCATATTCCGATACCGGGCTCCCCGTCAACCGCTCTCGACCCTGCGTCCTTCCAATCCGGTTCACTGGAGGGCAATCGCCACCACGCTGTGGAGCGGAAAGCGAACCACCCTGCACGCCGCCAGAGAAATCGACGCCGACTGGATTCTGGCCCTGTGGGCGCTGCCCAGTGGTTACTGGGCCCGGAACGCCGCATCCAGGCTGAACATTCCCTACGCCACCTGGGCCCTGGGCAGCGACATATGGTCACTGGGCAGGCTTCCAGTCGTTCGAACGCTGTTGGCAGGCGTCATGGCCGAAGCCGCGGTACGGTTTGCAGACGGGTATGGGTTGAGCGATGAAGTGGAAAAAATCTGTGGACGGTCTTGCAAATTTCTTCCCTCGGCCCGACAGCTGCCGGCTTGCGGGTTACCATTGACTCACAAGCCACCCTATCGCCTCGCATTTCTTGGCCGGTGGCACCCCAACAAGGGCATCGACCTGCTGCTCGATGCGCTGGACCAGCTTTCCGACGAAGACTGGTCACGCATCGACATGGTACGGATCGCCGGGGGCGGCCCCTTGGAGCCCCTGGTGCAAAAAAAGGTCGAGATCATCAAGCGCAGAGGGCTCCCGATTCTGCTGGAAGGCTACAAGGATACCCTCGAAGCGACGGAACTGCTCCTGTGGAGCGACCTGGTCATGATTCCTTCACGCATCGAAAGTATCCCGGTCCTGTTCAGCGATGCCTTGCAGGCGCGTCGCCGCACGATGGCAACCCCAGTAGGTGATTTCCCAAGGCTGGCGACTGATCCAGGTATCGGCAATCTCCTTACCCTGACGAAGGCAGCATCCGCCTCCTCGATCGCTCAAACTCTCAGGGCCCTGCTGCACGAGCAAGACTGGCCGGCAACGGGCGGAAGATACGGAAACCCGGTCTCTAGGGCCGCCCGGGAACTGGTAACGACATTTTCATCGGTGGTCCATGACAGCAGATAACACCAGCAGGCAGTGCTCCCCCGGACGGAAAAGGAGCTCGTTCCTCACCTTCGGCGCACCACATATCACCGACGCCGAAATCGAAGAGGTGGTCCACAGCATGCGCAGCGGGTGGTTGGGAACCGGCCCCAAGGTGAAACGGTTCGAGAGCGATTTTGCGCAATACAAGGGCGTCCCGGCCGACCGGGTGGCGGCGGTGAACTCCTGTACCGCGGCACTGCACATCAGCTTCATCGCCGCCGGAGTCGGCCCCGGCGACGAGGTGATCACGACTCCCCTGACCTTTGCCGCCACCCTCAACGCCATCATCCACAGCGGGGCCACGCCGGTCCTGGCCGACGTGGATCCCGTCACCATGAACATCTCCCCGGACAGGATTCGCGAAAGGATCACGGACAGGACCCGTGCCATCCTTCCCGTCCACTTCGCGGGCCGACCCTGTGACATGGACGCCATCATGGAGATCGCCCGGGAACACAGCCTGATGGTCATCGAAGACTGCGCCCACGCCGTGGAAACCGAGTACCACGGACAGAAAGCGGGAACCTTCGGCGACTTCGGCTGCTTCAGCTTCTACGTCACCAAGAACGTGACCACCGGAGAGGGCGGCATGATCCTGGCCAGGAACCCCGAGCACATCGCACGCGCCAGGGTCCTGGCCCTGCACGGCCTGAGCAAGGACGCCTGGCACCGGTTTGGTGACGAGGGATACAAGCACTACTACGTGACGGAGTGCGGCTACAAGTACAACATGATGGACCTGCAGGCGGCCATTGGTATACACCAGCTCGAACGAATCGAAAACAACTGGCAACGCCGGCAACAGCTCTGGCGGCGCTACCAGGAATCCTTCGCCTCCCTCCCCCTCACGCGGCCGGCCGAGCCCAGCGCGGATACCCGCCATGCCTTCCACCTCTACACCCTGCTGGTGGACGAGTCGCGCTGCGGGCTGAACCGTGACGATTTCCTCGTCGCGCTGCACGAAAGGAACATCGGAACCGGGGTCCACTACCTGAGCTTACCCGAACACCCCTTCTATCGGAAACGCTTCGGCTGGCGGCCGGAGGACTGGCCCAACGCCATGCGTATCGGCCGGCAGACGCTCAGCCTGCCCTTCTCATCTGCCATGGACGACAACGACGCCGACGATGTCATCGCAGCGGTACACTCCATATTGTCGTCTCCAGACTACCCTTAACACCACCCATGGGGAAACTCGCACAGTTCCTGAAGAAGCCCCCACTTCATCCCCAGTGGCTCATCCTCAGGCAAGACAACTTCCGCTTCGTCGCCGAAAACCTTCCTGAAAGCGGTGGAACACTGCTCGACCTGAACTGCGGGAGGCGCGGCCTGAAGGACCGGGTGGAGCCGCAGATATCATGCTTGGGGCTCGATTATCCTGCTACCGGCCTGGAGATCTATCACGACAGCCCCGACACCCTGGCTACCGCCACCGGATCCTGGGAGCGGGTTTCCTTCCGTCAGGCTACGAAATGATCGTAAAAAAACCGCAACGGGGAGGGAAACACCCGTGAACAGTCCAGGGCCGCCGCGCTCCACATCGATAGCGCACCAAAACCTCTTTCACACCGCCGACTGGATGGAAATACTCCGCGAAGGACTGGGCGCGGAAATACTCGAACTGAAAACAGAGAAACAGGCCCCCTTTCTGGCACCAATCTTCAGCAAAGGTCCTTTTCGCGTGCTTTACCCCGGGTTTCCGGTGGGCGACATCCCTCCCGGGTATTGCCCGCTCCTCTCCACTCGAAATTTCCCTCGCGGAGACGGGGGGCCGGTCCACATGGTCAGGATATGGCAGAGCCGGTTGTTGCAAACCTGCCGGTTTACCGGCGGTGCCACCAACAGCCTGCATGAGACGCTGATCGAGGATCTCCAATCATGGTCGCCGGATCGCCTGCCCGGGTCGATCCGCAGAAACCTGAAACGGGCTGGGAAGTCGGGTCTGCAGTTGGAACCGCCCTCCACCAGCGATTCCACCTCGATGTTCAGGCTCTATGAATCCACCGTCACCCGGCGGGGTGGCGCCCTGCGCTATAACCAAAAGTATTTCCATTCCCTGGTGGCCCGGTCCAGGCACAACGATTCTCTGAAGCCGCTTGTTGCCCGCTCCCCGGACGGTAGAATTGCCGGGATGATTGTCACGGCTTACCACGATGGTCGCGCCTTTTACCTCCATGGTGGCATGGATGAGTCGTGCCAATCGCTGCGCCCGTCGGATCTGCTCATGTCCACGGCTCTCCTCAGGGCCAAGGCTGCAGGCATGAAATCTTTCAGCTTCCTCCCTTCCCCGGCCGACCAGCCGGGGCTCATCCGTTTCAAGGAAAAGTGGGGAGGAACCACCTTCCTCACCCCCACCCGCGACCTCTTCACTCCCTCGCTGGCCGGAACCACGCTGAGGCTCCTCCTGACCCTGAAGCAGACAATAGGGGCCCGATGGTGAGCCGTACCATGCCATGAGTACCCGGGATGCAGATACCTACAGGTGGTTCGACAACAGGATCTTTTCCTCGATCCTGTTGTCCGCCGCCCTTTTCTGGCTGGGCAAGCTCACATGGGACAATCTTGATCAGCTCGCGGAGACCGCTGGAAGTTTTCCGTACGGAAACTTCCTGGGTGCCCTGGGTCCCGCCGTGGTGGCACTCTTCACCGCCTCGGTCACCTACTGCTTCATCCTGGCCGAGACGTCGGGCCGGGTCATCTCCTTCTCCTCCTGCCTCCCTTACTACCTGATCTCCCAGATCGTCCGGTACATCCCGGGAAAGATCTGGGGCATCTTTTACCAGGCCCGGCAACTGGCCTCGCAGGTCGGGTCGCGCGAGGTATGGGCGGCCAACATCGTTCAACTGGCCATTGGAACCGCTGCTTCCGCGATTGCCGTTGCCTGGGCAGCCACCCTCGTATTTTTCAATGCCCACACGGCTTTCGTAACACTGACAGTGCTGACTATCGCCCTCTACCTGTCACTCCGGAAAAAGTGGATCCACCATACCATCAGACGGCTTACCCCCACTGCCTTCAGGAGCACACCCTCGCTTCCTATCGACCAGCCGGGAAAGATCTTCCTGTCTTTGCTCGTCGAATGGGCGACCTACCTGCTTTCGTGGATGATTCTCCTATACGGCACCCATTCCCCGGGGGATGCAGTCGTGATATCGATTCTCTACGTGGCTTCCTGGATCCTCGGCTTCGCAGTAACGGTCGTGCCAGGAGGGATCGGCATCCGGGAAGGCACCTTTGTCAGCCTGGGGGGGGTACTGGGCTTCAATCCCGGAATGCTGATGTTCTACGCTCTTCTGGCAAGGCTCCTGTTCACCCTTGCCGACCTGATCAACGGAATACTGGCCTATGTCTTCGTCAAAACACATCGAAGCAGCACGTGAATACTGGGACGCCCTGTCCTCCCATGCCCCCGACAGTTCGGTACTTGACCCGGCCGACACCTTGGGCCGCAAGAACGCCTATATACGGATGCTTACCCAAGGGGCGTTTCGCCAGGCGTTGGACAAGGTGGAAAGTGGCGCTTTGGTCTTGGACTTTGGCTGTGGAACGGGACAGAACCACGACTTACTGAAACGCCTGGGCCATCGCCTTATTGGAATAGATCTCTCATATCCGCTCCTGCACCAGGCCGCGGAACGCCACACGGACGGCAGATTCATTCTCTACGACGGACAGAATCTTCCGCTGCAATCCAGCATCATGGACGCAGTTATCACATATGGAGTTCTCTGCTATATCGTGGAAGCGAACCACATCAAGCACACTGTCGCAGAGCTGTTTCGCGTGTTGAAACCAGGTGGCCGGGTGGTGGCCGTCGAGCAGACCCGCCGAAAAACCGCACTCCGGGAAAACGGTTTGAAGGTGCACCGATCGATCGCCGATTACCGGGAACTCTTCGAATCCGCAGGATTCGATGTTTGCCAGAGCAGCATATTGAGGCGGGGGCATTTTCCGCTCATTTACCTGATCAGGTACGGATTGATCCCGGCATCCCTATTTCCCACGATCGCCAAGCTGGAAAGATGGCTGGGAAACACCTTGCCATGGCAGGCGGTCGACTATGCGGAAACGCTATTCCTTCTCGAGAAACCTGTCTCACGCTGACTGCAAATCATGATTAGCCTGGCAACCAGATATGTCGCCCTCATTGCTCACACCGAGCGACTGGTAGAGGCTGGCATCGAGGCTTCTGTCGGCAGCCGGAGACAATCAACGGTCTGTACAAGACCGGGGTTATCATCGGCGAGGCCCGTGGAAGAACGTCGACGAGGTCGAATATGGGACCCAGGAATGGGTGG